>JBDKVB010000097.1 GCA_039679385.1 Armatimonadia bacterium
CGCGTCCAACTCCGCCGCCTCCGCCACCGCCTGCTCCCCTTGTGCCTCCTGGAGGACCTGTTCCGCCCGCTGGTCCGGGCGCTCCGCCACCAGCCGGACTGGGCGCTCCAGGTGGACCGGCGGCCCCGCCGCCGCCAATGCCCCCGATGCCTGGTGCGGTTCGTCCTGGCGCTCTTGTCGCCGTGACCGAGCAGGCTGCCGCGACCTACACACGCTACTATGGGAGCATGTCGGCGCCCGAACAAGTTTTCGCCGTCGACAAGGAGGGCCGCGAGTTCCCGGCGGTCTCCACGTCCACCTCAATGCGCAACGGTGTCACTACCGTCTCGCTGACCTTCAGGGGAGTGAAGGACCCGGAGTTCGTCCGCTACCTTGCCACGCGTCGCGGGGCGCCGGACAAGCTGCTGCCCTTCGTTATCGAGAACATCCCGATCCCCTAGCCTCCAGCGGCATGGCCCTCGCAGCCGGAGGGCCATGCCGTCGCCATATTCCCCGTTTCCTCCCGTTACCCGATCGTGCTATACTACGTTTTCGGTGTCTTGCTCGATTCCCCGCTAAGCTCCAGGAGGCGTTGCGTCTTGCGCCGTTCGACACTTGCCGCTGCGTTGGCGCTTACCGCCTGCCTTGCCCTTCTGTGCACGGGTCAGGCGGCCGCCAAGAAGATCGTCCTGCGCGTCCAGTTTCTCCCCACGCGTGACCTCGCGGTCACTCCCGACCAGAAGGCCATTCTCGCCATTGCCGACGCCTTCCGTGAGAAGCACCCCAACGTCGAGCTTCTTCCCTTTGAGGGTCTTGTCATCCAGGGCGTAGGCGCGATGGACTCCGGTCCACTCATGGCTATGGCCGGCGGTGTTGCGCCCGAGGTTCTGTACGTCAACTTCCGCCAGTCGGAGACCTACATCTCCCAGAAGTTCCTCTACCCGCTCGACAAGTACGTAGAGAAGTGGCAGCAGGAAGAGGACATCAGCAAGCTCATTCCTCCCCAGGTCTGGCAGGTCATCAAGCGGAAGGGCCCCGACAATCAGGAGCACGTCTGGTCGATCCCCTACGGCGTGGTCGTCATGGCCCTTCAGTACCGCAAGGACCTCTTCAAGAAGGCCGGCCTCGATCCCAACAAGCCGCCCCAGAACTGGGATGAGATGTACGACTTCGCTCTCCGCATGACCGATCCCGAGCGCGGCGTCTATGGACTTGGGCTGGCCACCAAGGGCAGTGCCGCCTGGAACTTCATGAGCTTCCTGTGGTCGGCGGGAAGTGATGCCGTCGTTCAGGACAAGCAGGGAAACTGGCGCGCCGCCTATGATGACGACGGCGCGGTCAAGGCCATCCAGTTCTACTGGAAGCTGCGACGCGGGAAGTGGACCCGCTGCCCCAACGACGGCGAGCCGGTTCCCTTCGAGATCGGGCAGACCGAGGCTCAGTGCAAGAAGTGCCACCGGACCTTCACCATCGATGAACTCAAGAAGGAAAAGCGCCTCTATGAGGGCTGTGTCGACGGCGACCCGGCCAGCAGTCTCGGCTGGCAGCGTGGCAAGATCGGCATGATGTTCCAGTACCTGCGCGACGAGTACATCGCCCAGGTCAACCCGTCCCAGGTAGGTCTCGCCCCCATTCCTAAGGGCCCCGGCGGCGAGAGCCATGGTGAGATCAATGCCACCATGTACGGCATCAACTCCACCATCACCGACCCCGAGGTCCGCGACGCCGCCTGGGAGTACATCAAGTTCTACGCCTCCACCGAGGCTAAGCGCATCAAGACCAAGATCTTCATCGACTCCGGGTTCGCCAAGTACGTCAACCCGCAGTGGCTGACCGAGTTCGGCTACAACGACTACCTGCGCGAGGTACCCAAGGGCTGGGCCGACGTATTCCAGACCACCGTTGCCAACGCACGGCCCGAACCTTACGGTAAGAACTGCCAGCTCATCTACATCGAGATGACCGTGCCCATCGAGCGGGCGCTGCAGGTCGATGATCCCAGCGCTGACCAGATCCGGACAATCCTCAAGGAGGAAGTGGCTAACACCAACGCCAAGCTCCTTGGCCGGATCCCGCCCAACATACAGCGGATGCGCACGATCATCACGTTCTTCGTCGTCTTGTTCATGGCGATCGCCTTCATCACCCTCATGCGCAAGAGCCTGTCGCACTACTCGGTGCAGATCCAGTCTCAAAGCTCGGGGGCAAAGACGGAGACGGTCGGCTACAAGCGCCGACGGAACATCTATGCATGGATGCTGCTGCTGCCGGCGCTGGTGCTCATCGGCATATGGCAGTACTACCCCCTGGCTCGCGGCTCGATCATGGCCTTCCAAGACTACCGCATCATCGCAGGCACAGCCTTCGTGGGGCTTCAGAACTTCTCCGAGGCGATCTTCTCGAAGGACTTCTGGCTCACGATGTACCGGACGCTGTGGTATGCCTTCATGATGCTGTCCCTGGGCTTCTGCGCTCCGATTGCCCTGGCTGTGCTGCTACATGAGGTGCCGCGGCTCAAGGTCTTCTACCGCACCCTCTACTACCTGCCGGCGGTCACTACCGGGTTGGTCATCTACATGCTCTGGAAGCAGTTCTATGACCCCAGCCCGCACGGCTTCCTCAACAGCATCTACGGGCCGGCCAGCGAGATCGCGCGTGAGCTTTTGGTCTTGTTGGTCGCAGGGCTTGGGGCTGGTCTGGCTACCAGCTTCTGGAACAACCGCGACCGTGAGCCGGAGAAGCTAGCCTGGTGGATGTGGCCTATCTACGGGATCGTTCCACTGTGGTTCTACCGGCGGGCAGAGGGGGAACGGGCCACCCGCCTCTGGCGGTTCGCGAATCTCGCAGCCATGGTCGTCTGGTCGGCGATCGCCGTATACGCGGTCGTGCAGGGCGTCCGTATCACGGGCGTCTGGGTGCTGTTCCTGGCCGCTCTGGCCGCAGCAGGCGCTGTCCTGGCCTTCACGAACCCCTCACCTTCGCCGCTGAAGTATGTTGTCGGTCTGATCTCCTGCGCGGCGACGGTTCTGGTCGTCACCTATGGCGTGCAGCACGTGTGGCCCGAGCTGTTCCGAGCCGACACTCAGCAGTTCCTGGATGACGCGAACCCGGTCTTCGGCATCCCCATCTTCCCGGCGATCGCTATGGTGTGCATTATCTTGCCGCAGATCTGGGCCTCCGTTGGCCCGGGCTGCATCATCTACCTGGCCGCCATGAGAGCCATTCCGGAAGAGATGTACGAGGCCGCCGATCTTGACGGCGCCGGCTTCTGGACCAAGTTCTGGACCATCACGGTGCCCTTCCTGCGGGCCCTGATCATCATCAACTTCGTGGGCGCCTTCATCGGAGCCTTCCGCGCCTTTGAGCCCATCTTCATCATGACTTCCGGTGGCCCGGCGAACGCCACCACCGTTCTCGGGCTCGAGATCTGGCGCAACGCTTACATGTACCTCAAGTACGGGTTTGCCGTCTCCATGGCATGGATACTCGGTTCGCTGCTCATCGGGTTCACCGTCATGCAGTTGCGCATCCTGTCGCGGCTGGAGTTCCGCACCGCCAGCGCCAAGGACTAGGCGTCGGTCTGCTGTCCAGCCGCCTGCGCCGCACTAAGCACCGCCCTACCAAGGGGAGGACGTCTGCCAATGCCTCACATCGCCGTAGTGGGTCGCCGCGCGCCCAAAACCCGCCTGCTGATCGCAGCTATCTACCTGACCCTGAGCCTGGGCGCAGTCACCATGGTCGTGCCCTTCTGGCTCATGGTCAGTAGCTCCTTTACCAGTAACGTAGACTCCAACGACTTCCGCCTGGTGCCCGCCTACTGGTACAGCGATGAGGCGCTCTACAAGAAGTTCATGGAGAGCGCCTTCAACGAGGACTCCACCCTCTACAATTACGCCACCGGCGAGGACATCGGCGACTTCCTGGACGTGAAGCGCCCGGCGACGGTGAACCAGAAGCAGGTCGAGGACTATACGCAGTGGCTCGACTCGTTGCCCCTCACCTATACCTTCACGGCCCACGCCTACTCGATCGCCAAGCCCAAGATCAGCCTCGACGGCGCGCGCCGCTACCAGGAGTTCCTGTCCAAACGGTACAACGGCGACGTCCTCAAGCTGAACGCCGCCTACCGCGAGGACCGCGAGTACTTCGACTTGCAGTTGCGGCGCGAGGAATGGCACAAGCGCGTCTTCCAACCCCTCAAGGACCTGCGCTACACCGAGCAGATGGAGTTCAAGAAGACGCTTCCGTCACGGTTCCGCGTCCCTGCGCCGGTCGAGGGCATGTTCCAGGAGTTCCTGACCAATCAGGACCTCGGCCCCGGCCAGCCGACCAACGAGCCCAAGACCTACGCGAAGCGCTACCAGCTGCCCATCAAGTCCATCGCCGACCTTCGGCTGCCCGAGCGAATGCCGAAGCAGACCAACTTCGCCACGGACTGGCTCAAGTATGTACGAACCGACGTGCCGTACCAGTTCGTCGTGTTCGAACCCGGCGCCCAGCCCTCCTTCACCGAGTGGCTGAAGAAGCGCTACAGCAACGACCTCAAGTTCCTGCACAAGGTCTATGGGACCGCCGGGAAGGCCGTCAACAACTGGACGGACGTGACGCTGAGTCCGCACTACCCCTGGGATGGCATCCCGGCTGCTGACTGGGCCGCTTTCCTCGAGGACGAGAAGGGCGCGCCCGCCCAGTTCATCCATCTCGAGACGCCGCAGATCCTGTATCGCAACTGGCTCCGTGACCACTACCACACAGTCGCAGCCGTGAACGCGGCCTACCAGACGAAGCTCACGAGCTTCGACGTCGCTGAGCCCCCGATGAAGGAAGCCCAGTGGAGCGCTATGCAGGCAGATCGCAGTGCGATCAAGCGCGACTTCGTGACGCGCAACTATCGCGACGTCATCGCCTACATCTCCGTGCACGGCAGGGCGCTGCGGAATACCTTCATCCTGGTCGTGTGCGTCCTGGCGCTCACGCTCACCATCAACCCACTCTCGGCCTACGCCTTGAGCCGCTACAATCTGCCGCAGACCTACAAGATCCTGCTGTTCTTCCTCGCGACCATGGCCTTCCCGGCTGAGGTCACGGCCATCCCGAACTTCTTGCTCATGAAGCACTTGCACTTGCTCAACACCTTCTACGCCCTGATCTTGCCCAGCGCGGCCAATGGCTACTCGATCTTCCTGCTGAAGGGCTTCTTCGACGGTCTGCCACGCGATCTGTACGAGGCGGCCGAACTCGACGGGGCTTCCGAGGTGCAGATGTTCACGAGGATCTGCCTGCCGATGTCGACCCCGGTACTGGCGGTCATCGGTCTTGGCGCCTTCACCGCAGCCTACGGGTCCTTCATGTGGGCCTTCGTTGTCTGCCAGGACAAGAACATGTGGACCCTCATGGTCTGGTTGCAGCAGATGGGCAGTTGGGCTCCACAGAGCATGATCTACGCAGCGCTGGTGCTCGCAGCCATCCCAACGCTGTTAGTGTTCATCTTTGCCCAGGACATCATCATGCGCGGTGTCATCATTCCGATGGAGAAGTAGCCGCGCCGATGTCCGCCAGGTTGCTCTACCGACGGGCCGCCCTTCTGACAGGGCGGCCCGTTCTATGGTCCGGTAGCCGCAAGGTCCCGGGCACAAGCCCCTCGACCACTGCAGAAGGGCAAAGGCAGTGTACCGGGAATAGCTCCAGGTGTGGATGCAACGCCTTGTGAGGTTCACGCGAAGGAAGGTGCCTGTGCCATGCGCGTCATCCTATCGGCTCTTGCTCTTTGCCTCACCTGCGCCACCTATGCGGCCGTCATCACCGTGACACCCGGCGGCGAGCTGACCGTGCAGGCCGCTCTGGATCGTGCGAAGCCGGGAGACACCGTGCGGATGCAGCCCGGTGTGTACCACGAGCAGGTGAGCTTCAACTTCGGCGGCGAGTACCTCAAGCCCGTGACGCTCGAGGGCGAGCCCGGAGCCGTGATCGACGGGAGTACCCCGATCACCCCGGACTGGCAGCCCGCGACCGATATTGCCCCCGGTGTCTGGCGTGCCAAGATCCCCTTCCTGCCCTTCACCGTCACCGCTGACGGCAAGATCGTCACCATGCTCGACGAGAGGCGCGTCGACCCACGGACGGTGAAGGAGCAGCGCTGGCAGTGGCCCTACATCTTCCAGCATGGGATCGAGCCCTCCGGCTGGGTCGGCGTCAAGGCCCTCGGGATGTACCAGCGGGATGCCCAGACCCTCCTGATCCGCTTCCAGGACGACCGTGATCCTCGGACGATCCCCATGACCTTCGCCCCGAGAGTGGCGTGTGTGGACATCTCCAGTGCAGATCGCTGCGTCGTCCGCGGGGTAACCTTGCGCAACGCCGCCTTTGGTGTGCGAATCGAGGCGTCGCTGGGCTCGGTGGTCGAGAACTGCACCCTCGGCCCGGTCGACTACGGAGTATGGCTCGACAACGAATCAGACCGCTGCACCGTCCGGTTCAACGAGATCTTCATGAACCCCTATGCCGGTGCGAACCCGAGGCTCCCCGGGGCCTGGGACAACTGGCAGGCCCACAAGACCGGCGGCTTCTACGACCGCTATGGCGTGCAGATCAACCAGAGCCTGGGCGGCCACGAGGTCCACGACAACAACATCCACGACGTGTGGGATGGGATTGAGGACCGAGGAGCTCCCGGAGCCAATCGCGGCCTGCGCATCCACCACAACCTGATCTCGAACTGCTCCGACGACGGCCTCGAACCGAATGGTGCCGAGGAAGACTGCCGGTGGAACGGTAACATCGTGCAGCAGTGCATCTGCGGGTTCCGCATCAAAGCCCCGAAGGTCGGCCCACTCTACGCCTACCGCAACGTGTTCTTCAGCAACTCCGAGGACTACCGCAACTACGGCGAGGTGGAGCTGAAGCCCGCCTTTGTCTACGTCTACCATAACACCTGCACCGCCGGAGCCGCCGTCCAGTCCAACAAGGTCTTCGGCATCGGGACCCCCAACTACCACTACTACAACAACCTGTTCTGGTGCAAAGCCTGGTGGGGCAACTCCGGCAAGTCGGTGGACCCCAACTGGAAGGGCGACTACAACGTCTACGTGCGGCGCGACACGGACCAGCGCTGGGACGCAGGCCGTGAGCTCGCTGCCAGGCTTGGCCTCGACGCCCATAGCCTGTGGGTGAATCCAGGCGATCCTTCCTTCACCGATGCCGCAGGCCGCGACGCCTCTCTCAAGGCCGACAGTCCTGCCCGTGGCCGTGGTGTGGATCTCTCCAGTCTCCTGGGCCAGCCCTTACCCGGCTGTGAGCCCGGGTACTTCACCGGTCCGGCCCCGGACTGTGGCGCTGTCCCCTTCGGATCGCCCATGCCGAAGCTCCCGCGCACACCGGCCCAGGTCGAAGTCGTGCCTGCGGGTTCCTGGCCGGGTCCTGAGCCACCTCGTGTTCTCACTCTGATTGGTCCGAACCTGGTCCAGAACGGTGGTTTCGAGGACGGTCTGAAGGGCTGGAGCACGCCCACGACGAAGACCTTCAAGGTCGCCGCCGATGGGGCCGCTGAGGGTGCCTCGCGTCTGCAGATCAACGCCTCGCAGCAGCAGGAAACGATCCGCCAGACCATCAAGGGCCTCAAGCCCGGTGCCCTGTACCTCCTGGTCTACCAGAGCCGCTTGAATACCGTCAGCGATATGCGTATCATCGTCCGCAACCTGGCGAACGCGGGCTACCTCGCCCAGGGCGGCGCTCACCAGAGCAAGGCTTGGTGGCGCACCAGTCTCACCTTCACGGCCCCGGCCGCCGAAGTGGGCCTTGAGATCAGCCCTCGTGCCCAGGGCGTCTGCGAGCTGGACAGTATGTCGATCACCGTGGCTCCGCAACCTGACTGAACAACCCGGTGCCGCAAGAGCGGCGCCTCAACCCGTACTGGAGGTCCTGCTGTTGCCTTTGCTCCCGATGTCCGAGATTCTGGATCGCGCCTACGCTGAGGGCTATGGTGTCCCTGCCTTCGATACCTGGAATGCGGAGACCACAGCCGCCATCCTTGGCCTCGCGCAAGACCTGCGGGCCCCGGTGATTCTCATGCATGCCGGACCCGATTACGGCATCCTGTCGCCGCTGATGCTCGCCGATATGACCCGCCTGTTCATGGGCTACTACAACGTCCCCGCGGCGCTCCATCTCGACCACGGGCGGTCTCTGGAGCAGGTCCAGGACTGCCTGGACGCCCGCTATACCTCCGTAATGCTCGACTACTCCGCCAAGCCCTTCGAGGAGAACGCGGCGGCCCTGCGAGAGACCGTGGCCAGGGCGCATCCGCTGGGCGTCACGGTAGAAGCCGAGATCGGGCATGTCGGTCGGGCCGGGGCGAGCCACGAGAGCTCCGGGGCCTCCACACTCACCGACGCGCAGGAGGCCGCCGACTTCGTGGCCCAGACCGGCGTCGATGCCCTCGCCGTGTCCATCGGCAATGCCCACGGCCACTACACCGCTCTGCCCCAGTTCGACTTCGAGCGACTTGCGCAGATCCGCGACGCCGTCAGCCTTCCCCTCGTTCTGCACGGTGGAAGCGGAACCCCCGACGAGGAGTTGCGCCGTGCCATCTCCCTGGGGATCACCAAGGTGAACGTCGTCACCGAGCTGGTCACAGCGGTTCGCCAGTCGCTCCTGGATCAGTGGGGCGAGAGCCGCAACAAGCACATCCCCTTCGCCTACACCGAAGCGACCCAAGCCATGCTGCCGGTTGCCGAGAAGTGGTTCCGCGTCTGTGGCGCGGTCGGTAAGGCCGGCTAACACACCCAGGTACTACCTGGACGGATCCGAGGTCAGAACATGCCTGGTCCACTGAAGCTCGATCGATCGCAGGAGCTCTACGCCCGCGCTGTCGAGGTCATCCCCGGCGGCTCACAGACCAGCAGCAAGCGCCCGCAGGGCTATGCGCCGGGCGCCTTCCCCATCTACGTCGATCACGGCAAGGGTTGCCGAGTCTGGGACGTCGATGGTCAGGAGTACATCGACTACATCCTCGCACTGGGCCCCATCACCCTCGGCTACTGCTACGAGGCGGTTGATGAGGCCGTCCGTGCGCAGCTCAGCAAAGGCATGATCTTCGGCCTGCTGCATGAGGTCGAGGTCGAGGCCGCCGAGCGCATCTGCAACATGGTCCCCTGCGCCGAGATGGTGCGCTTCCTCAAGGGCGGCGCTGAGGTGACCTCAGCGGCAGCCCGCATCGCCAGGGCCTACACCGGCAAGGAGCTCATTCTCAACTCCGGCTATCGAGGTTGGGCTGACACCTGGGCCGCGCAGAGCGAGCCACCTTCCGGTGCCGGGGTTCCCGAATGTCTCCGCGCGATGGTCAAGGGCTTCCCGCGCGACGACAACGCAGCCCTGCGCAACCTGCTGGAGAGGTACAAGGGCAAGGTCGCGGCGGTCTTCGTCGATGTCGCCTCCGGGACGGCTGCTCCGAAGGAAGCCATCCAGGGCATGCGCGACCTGTGCGATGAGTTCGGCGTGGTGCTGTGCTTCGACGAGATCGTCACCGGCTTTAGGCTCGCGCCCGGAGGCGGGCAGGAGTACTATGGCGTCACCCCGGACCTGGCCTGCTTCGCCAAGGGCATCGCCAACGGTATGCCCGTCGCCTGCGTCTGCGGCAAGCGCGAGATCATGCAACCGGCCAAGGACCTGCTCATCAGCGTTACCTATGGCGGCGAGTGCCTCTCCCTGGCGGCCGTCGCGGCAGCCCTCGACGAGTACAAGAACAAGCCCGTCCACGAGCATATCTGGCAGCAGGGCCAGCGCCTCATGGACGGCATCAAGTCCCTCGGCGAGAAGCACGGCGTACCGATCTGGTGCAGCGGACTGGCCCCGATGTCCATGCCGGGCTTCCACTACGACGACGCGAAGCTCAACGCCGACGTATGGAGCCTGTTCCTCCAGGAGACCGCAGTCCGTGGCGTGCTCCTCCGGCGCGGCGGCCTGCTTTTCATCACCTACATGCACAAGGCCGAGGACATCGACGAGACCCTTGGTGCGACGGACGAGGCCCTGGCTGTCGTTGCCGACGCCGTCGCGAAGGGCGACCTCACACAGCGCCTGCGTGTCAAGAAGATCGAGGAGAGCTTCCGCCGGTTCTAGTCCAGCCCTCCGAGCTGTGGGGGACATGCCGGCACCTCACCTGTCCCCCACAGCCATACTCCTCTCCCCTCGCCTCTCTCCCAGACACCCCTGTGAGAGGTCAGGCCCCCGTCGGCGACGAAAGACCCTCCCGTATCCGCAACGGTGTCGTGAACCGTGAGCATGTCCAAGTCAGGTGGAACCCCAATGAGAGTGCTCGTCCTCGTATCCGTGCTCGCCTTGAGTCCCCTGGTGTCCTTTGCCGACACCCTCATGACCCTCGACGACGTCGAGGGCACCTTCGCCTCGTGGTCCAAGATGCAGCCGGTCACCAGCCCGGTCCACAGCGGCGGCCACGCCCTCGAGTGGGATGTAGCCGCAGCTCCGATCTGCGACTCTCCGCGCTTCTCCGCCGACTGGCGGGAGTTCGATGAACTGCGCTTCTGGGCCTACCTCAAGACCCCGGTCAACCTCTCGGTTCCGATCGTCTTCGTCGCCCCGGGTGGGTACTACATGGCCCAGTGGAGGCTCGACTGGACGGGCTGGAAGGAGCAGCGCATCAAGCTCTCCGACTGCTCGAAGGCCCACGAGCCGGCGGGCTGGGATCAGATCCAGTCCTTCGGCTTCCGCGCCCAGGGATACGGACAGCCCCCGGTTCCGGCCGGCCTCACAGTCGTCCTCGATGACTTCACACTCCACTCGCCGAAGGACCTTCCCCACAAGACGCTTCAGGATTGGATCGTTCAGGAGCGAAAGCAACGCATGCAGCAGCTCAAGGAAAGCGGAAACCCGTACTTCCAGACAGTGATCGAGAGCCTCAAGTCCGTCAAGGCCACTCCCGACCTGCCCGAGAATCCGACTTCAGCCTGGTCCTACCGCGGTGTGTGCGCACGACTGCTCCCCGTGGCCTGGGCCGCCGCCAGCGATCAGTCGCCCCGGAAGGGCGACCCGACGCTCATCGCCAACGCCCTTGCGGTGATCGACTACTGCCTCGCCAACCAGAAGGAGGGAAGCTGGTACTACACCCGCAAGTGGGAGCAGACCAGCGACCCGAACGCCGATCGCTTCGCCCTGGGCCCGCTCATGGATGCCGTCTGGTTCCTGCGCCAACTCCCCGAGGGCAAGGAGGCCTGGAAGCGCTGGGATGCTCCTCTGCGCCAGTTGGCCGACTTTCAGTACGAGAAGTGGTGGCGCTACGCCGAGCATGGCTACACCGATAACGTCGCGTGGGGCTCCAGCGCGCGCATCTACCCGAATCAGGACGTCTTCGTCCTGTATATCATGGCCGTTGCCTACGAGCTGTGGGGCGACCCGAAGTACCAGGAGGCGGCCCACGGGACTCTCGCAGCCCTCGACAAGGCGCTCCTGCCAGATGGCGGCTTTCACTACATCGGCCCGGAGACCGAATGCGACACCTACCACACGCTGAACCTCGTGTGGATCGGGCGCTACTACCAGCTCACCCACGATGAGAAGGCCCGCGAGCTCCTCGCGAAGACGGTCAACTACTACCCGCTCAGCTACACCGCCGAGGCGCGGCCCGAGTACTACACCGACTGCTGGTGGAAGCACTACTGGGCAGACGCCTCTCCCAACGGCCCGGAGATTGTGGCCGGCGTGACCGGAGACGGGCAGAACAAGTACCTGGCAGATCGCGCGATGGAGCGCAAGGGCATCGGCAGCGACGACGCGGCCGTCTACACCGGCATGTTCTACCGCGGTGACGTGGAGGCCAGGAAGCCCGCCGACAACTGGCTCAAGCTGGACCGCAACATTGGCGGTCCCCGCGGTGCTTTCGGTACGTGGCATTTCGCCGGCACCGTCGGTGGCGGCGCCCGAGACACCTTCGTCGGCGGCATGGTCAGCGACCCGCAGCGCAGCCAGCCGCTCTACGGCGCCTTCCTGGCGGCAAACATCGAGGTCGCCCTGGGTGGGAGCGGTGCCCGTGACCGAACCCATCTGTTCCTCTCCGGGCCGGATGACCAGACCTCGGTCGCCGTCGCCGGGGACGCCTCTATCCTGGCCGCTCGCTACTCACCCCGCAAGGGCTACATCAACGGCATCTTCAACCCGCAGGTCGCACCAACGCCCTGGCAGGCGACCCAGGTGTGGCTGCTCAGCCGCTGGGGCCTTCTGGGACTCGTCGAGCTGGAGGCAAAGGAGGCCCAGACCGTGCCCTATCTGGGCGGCGAACTCCGGTTCGGTCCCGAGCTCGCGCTGACGGCGGAGGGCGATGGCTTCCGCTGTGGCGACCTGACTGCCCGCGTGCTGGAGCACAACTTCGCCACCCTCGAGACCATGCCGGCACGACCGGGATACGCCCAGCAGCGGACCGCCAACAGCATGCTGTACCTGCGCACTGCCGGCGATTCCTACGCAGCGAAGCCAGGGGAACCGCTCCGCTATGTAGCCTGGATCGCTCCAGCGGGCGCCCCGACAGTTGAGGATTTCAGCCGTCTCCAAGTCCCGGGCGTCTGGGGCTTCAGAGCACGGATCGCCGGTCGTCCGCTCGCAGCCGTGTACAACCCGGCAGGAACGCCGGTGACGGTCTCAATCACCTGGCCGACAACGAGCGCCACGATCTACCGGGGAGATGGCACGAGTGCCGCCCTCAAGATCGAGCGTGCGGCCGACGGAAGCCTGAGCCTGAGTGTGCCTGCTCAGACCGCCCTGCTGGTCGACACCGAGTAGTCTGAACGCAGCCGGGGGTAGGTCCGTCACTAAGGGCAGTCTCACAGGATGCAAGTGCTTGCGTGGTCGCGCTGTTGGGGTAACAAGGCCCTGCCTGGGCCCACTACGCGGAGACTCCTGGAGGTGATTGCATGCCTGAGGTGCCCGAACTGGCGCCCGCGGATCTGCCCCTATCACTGCGTCGCTTGTGGCCGGCGCTGCGGACCTTCGTCCCGCCCGCGGGTAGCTTCAGCCCGGCCGGTCAGTGGGAACACACCTACGCCGTGCGAGCCGTTTTCCCCTCTGGGCCTGCGGAGATCGACGCCCTCGCAGGGCCCGGGGTGCTGAGGCTGCGGAAGAGTCCGACCGCTGCCGACACCTTCACGCTGCAGGTCGGCATCTCGCCGATGGTCGGCGGCAACTCCGAACGCGTCGAAGTCCTGATCACCTGCGCCGCAGACAAGCTGTCGACGCCCCTGCGCTGGGAGCTTCACTCTCTGATGCTCGACGCGCAGGGCGCCCCGATTCCCGCCACCGACCTTCGCGAGAAGGGTGAACTCCTCGGCGCGGAGGTCCGCCGCACCAGGACTCGCACTCGGGTAACCCCGGTCCGACTTCCTCTGTCTGCCAACTGGTGCGTGATGGAGGCGCTGCAGCGGTGGCCTGCCGATGACCCTTCCGAGGCCGACTTCGACATGCTCGAGGAGCTGCAGCTCCTGCGACCCGGGCAGCGTCTGGCCTACCGGCGCACTGTCGAGGTACCCCTTGCCGCCGGGCCGCTGCGCCTGCATGGTTACGAGCAGTTCGGTCAGGGCCTTCTCCCCTACACCTACTGGCTCGATGACCAGCGCCGCCTGCTGTTTGCGATCGGCGGTCTGCGTGCCTACCTGTGGCAACCCTCGCTGAAGATGACGGAGGTGAGCCTGTGATGGCCAGGGGCATGACCCGGCGTCAGTTTCTCCAGACCGGAGCTCTGGGTGCAGCGGCCCTCGCCGCAGGAGGGAGCTCGGTACTCGGAGCCCCCGCGGTTCACCTCAACCGGCCGCCGAACCTGCTCCTCATCACCGTGGACCAGCTCAACGGGAACATCCTCTCCGGGCATGGCTGCGAGTACGTGCACACGCCGAACCTCGACCGGCTCCTGGCTCGCGGCGTCTCCTTCCGCGAGTCCTACTCTGCCAATCCGGTCTGCTGTCCCGCTCGGGCTGCCTGGGTCACGGGCCGACCACCCAGCGAAAACGGCGTTGTGATCAACGACGTCTACCCGATCGCCGAGACCATGCCCGACTTCGGGCAGTGGTTCTCGACTCGCGGCTATGAGTCGCTCTACTCAGGCAAGTGGCACGTGACCGGACGGAACTTCGCCCAGACCTTCAGGGTGCTCACCAACGGCAGCGGGATCGGTGAGAACACGGACTCCGTCGTCTCGCGGGCGGCCGAGAGCTTCCTGCTCAACTACACGGGCGACAAGCCCTTCTTCCTGACCCTGGGCTTCCTGCAGCCGCACGACATCTGCTACTGGGTGTTCCTCCACAGCCAGCACCCGGAGGAGCTGCCCTACCCACAGATTGAGGCTGAGCTGCCGCCGCTGCAGCCCAACTTCAACTTCGACCCGCGCGAGCCCGAAAAGGTCAAGCAAGCCTGGCGAGGACCCCAGGGCGCCTGGGGCAAGTACATGTCCAGATGGCCTGACTGGATGTGGCGCTACTACCGCTGGGCCTACTACCGGCACGTCGAGATGGTCGATGCACAGATCGGGCGCGTGCTCGATGCGCTGGAGGACTCGCCCCACGCGGACAACACCGTCGTGGTCTTCACTGCCGACCATGGTGACGGGATGGGCTGCCATCACCTGTGGCAGAAGATGTACCTGTACGACGAGGCCGCCCTGGTGCCCTTCATCGTGTCCTGGCCAGGGCAGATTGCCGAGGGCGTGCAGGACCGCACGCACCTGGTCTCAGGCCTCGACGTAGCGGCGACGCTGACCGACTATGCGGGTATCGAGGCCATGCCGAAGGCCCGAGGACGCAGTCTCCGGCCTCTGGCCGAAGGTCGCGACGTCTCCTGGCGCGAGTTCGTCGTCAGTGAGGCCGCCATCACGGGCCGCATGGTGCGGACGCCGGAATGGAAGCTCATCACCTACAAGGGCGATCCGACTGAGCAGCTCTTCAGCATGACCGCCGACCGTGGCGAGACCCTGAACCTCGCCGCCGAGGGCACGCACCCAAACACGATCGAAGACCTGCACAAGTGCCTGACAGACTGGGAAGCGTCCCTTGAGCCGCTGAACCTGGAGGGCCGCCTGCGACCCCGGCCTCAGCCTCCTCGACGACCGGCGGGTCGGCAGTAGCGGCGTCCCCACCTGTCTGCACCCACGCAAAGGGCACGGGAGCCTCTCGTCACCCGTGCCCTCTTGTGTTCTGTCCGGCAGCGTACCGGCCGCTACTCCTTCTTGCGGAAACGCTGCACGCAGCTTCCCTGTCCGCCCTCTATCTCGACGCCAACTCCGACCGGCTCCAGCATCCCCTGCGAGACGTACAGGCAGTGGTCGCAGTACAGCGGCATCGGTTCACGGCCATGAGCGAGGAGATGGCGGAAGGCCGGGCACGTGCGGACCTCCAGGGTCAGGCAGTCGCCCTCCAGCACGCAGGCGATCTCGCTACCGGGCTCCTCTGCAAAGAGCTGTTCCCAGTGCTCCTGCAGCGCCGGCAATCCTCGCTCACGCACCGCCTCTGTCACGGCCGCATAGTGTTCGCGACCCATCTCTTCCCAGTAGGCGTACAGCGCACCCTCACCGAAGTGTCTCAGGATATGGTTGAAGGTTGCGTTGATGGCGAAGTAGAAGTCGGGTGCCCCCATCTCAGTCTCCTGCGAAGACCCCGCGGCGGAGAGCCGGCAGAAACCGGTCGCCCAGGTCGGTAGTGTACGAGAACAGCAGGAACCCATCGGCGCCAAGCTCACGGTCGGCCACGACGGACTCGGCCACGGTGCGAGGCCCGGGATGCAGCCACGCGCCGATCCCCACGTACAGCGGCTTGTCACCGGCTGCCTCGCGCTGGCGCTTCACTCGGTCGGTGTGGCGCTCGAAGCCCGAGGGCGAATCGTAGGCCATCGGACAGACGAAGTCGATCCAGCCCTCGCGCAGCCAGCGTGCCCAGTCCTGACCGACCATGGTGCGATGGTAGGGCCAACTCGGATAGACCGACGCTGAGATCGTCACCGGGTTCTGCGTGCCACGAACCTTGTGGACCTCCTCCGCGACCGCACGGACGACGTTACTCACCTGCTCACAGCGCCACTCGGCGAACTTCTCGAACAGCGGGCCATCGGGCTTACCGCCGGAACCCGCGAGGACGTCATCCGGCCATTTCGCGGCCGTCACTTTGGCCCACTTCTCGAACCGCTCGCGGTCACGGGGTCCGTAGGACCCGCTGTAGTTCTCGTAGCGGATGTAGTCGAAGTGCACGCCGTCGGCCGGGTAGTTCGCGGCGAACTCAGCCATCATGTCGGCCTGAAGCTGCACCACCCCGGGCTCCGAGGGGTTCAGCCAGAATACCCGGTCGCCACCCTCGAGCACACGGTCGGACCCGTCAGGGCCGATCTGCCACCAGCCCTTCTCGCGACCGCGGGCGATGATCTCGTCTGTAGGAGTGCGCCAGTTGTTGTTGATGAACCAGGCGTGATAGCGCAGCCCGTACTTGTGGCAGGCCGCGATTCCCTCGGCCACCGGGTCTTCGTCACCCTCAAGCCGACTGGGGATGATCTTGCTGTGGTAGGAGGCTCGTCCTCCCCACTCCACGCGCACGAACAGGTCTGTCAGGCCGTTCTCCTTCGCGACCCGGGCGGTCTTCTCCCAGCCCCAGTCACTGGCTCCCTGCGGTATCACGACCCAGGCGCCACGCAGCTTGTCCGGCCGCGAGGGCAGCGAAGCAAGGTACAGGTCTTCGGCCTGCGAGCGCAACTGCACAGCTTCGCGGAAGACCTCCCAGGGCTTCGCCTCAGCACCCGAGGTCGTCAGTCGGTCAAAGCGTGCGACCAGCGCCTCGACCTCGCTCTTCACCGGCTTGTCGGCCGCCAGCTTCTTCAGCCCGTCCCAGTCCGCAGCGAACTGGTAACCCAGTTCTTTCCGGCACGCGAAGGCGGCTGCTCGCTGCCAGACTTCCGGCCTCCAACTCCCGAACACCGCGAGCAGCATCTGGGCCTTCCCGGCCAAGTCACCGGGCGTCATGACGTGCCCGATCCAGGCGACCTGATCCGACATCACCATGCCCGGCCCAGAGTCGGTCTTGCCATCGCCCGCCACCCAGTCCAGCACGGGTCGGGACTTGCCCGTCTCCAGCCCTGAAAGCAGGTAGGCGTTCCAGCTCCCCTGGCCGACCTCCGCAGGCATCCCCGGTGGCGCGTAACTCGTCGCCCGCAAGGTGGCGAAGGACTGGGCCTCACCGGCCGGGGCAAACAGCAGCTCACCCATGCCGAGGCGCTCGCGCACGGCCGTCGGGCAGAAGAAGCACAGCAGCGCTCGGCCGCCATCATCGAGAAACCGCAGCAAGGCTGCCTCGACTTCCGCGGGCATGTCGGGGTTGTAGGGGCATGCCACGAACTCGCTCACCGGGACCTGCTTGGCCACCAGCGCAGTCTCTTCGACTGTGTGGTAGCGCAGCCCGGCCACGTCGAGAACGTTGCGAAGGTTCTGGAAGTAGGTGGAGACATCGCCACCGGCTGAGGGTCGCTGAGCGAGCAGACTCGTCGGCCGGATCAGCGCCACGTCATAGGTCGTCTGGCATAGTCCTGCCCAGGGCAGAAGCAGCGCAGCAACGACCAGGAGCTTCCGCATCGGTGCCTCCCTTTGATCACGCGCCAGGGACGTTCCGGGGGCCCAGGCACAGACCCGAGCCCCCGTTGGCAATGATGGACAGGTTGGCTATCGCTTGACCTTCTTGGGCTTGAGGGTCCCGTCCTCGATCATCGACAGGTAAGCGGAGTCCTTCTGCTTCAGCGGCATATCGACGCGGCCGCGTCGCCGGCTGGACTCATAGGTCGCGAAGATGACCTCGGTGGTCTGCAGGGCGCGACGAGCCGCCAGTTCCGGTTCGCGTCCCTCCTTGAGCGCATCGAGGAGGTCCTTGATCCCCAGCGTGATTGCATCTCCGCCGTGCAGTCCGCCGCCGAGCTTCGGCGTCTTCCACTTGCTGTCGCCCTTGCCGCGCACCCACAGCGGAGTGTCGCCACCACGCAGCTCAACGACGCCGTCGGTGCCGATGATGCGCATGGAGCAGCCGATATCGCTGTCCTCGCCGGTGAACAGCACGCCGCGCACGCCGTTCTCGAACTTCATTTCGCAGATCGCCTGGTGCTCGTAGGGTAGTCCGAAGACTTCATGCCACTCACGGGCGTCAATCTGCCCCAGGACCCACTTGACGGGGTTCTCGTTGTTGAAGAAGAACATCATGTCGATCCAGTGGGTACCCCAGTCGATCATGTTGCTGCAGGAGCCCTCCAGCCGCACGATGTCGCCGATGGCGCCACTGTGGGCGACTTCCTTCGCCTTCCGGAAGGCGGGCAGGAAGCGGCGCTGGTGGTTGAAGGTGAGCTGCGTGCCAGCCTTCTCGCAGGCGGCGGCCATCTTCTGGGCCTCGCCCCAGGTCGGCGCCATGGGCTTCTCCGAGTGCACGGCGCGAACCCCGGCCTTCGCGCAGGCCATGACGGCCATTCCGTGCAGTTGCGGCCACAGGCAGACGCTCACCACATCCGGCTTCTCGGCCTTGAGCATCTTCTTGAAGTCGGTGTAGAGCGCAGCCTTCGGGCAGTGCTGCTCGGCGAAGGCCTGGGCGTTCTCCGGGCGGATGTCGGCAAGAGCGACGATCTCGGCCCCGGGATAGGCGTTGTACCCGCGGGCGTGGGAATGGGCCATTCCTGACCCCGTTCGTCCTTCGCTTCCGTGTGGACGTCCCGTGCCGATGATGGCGGCGCGCAGTGTCTCTGGCATATCGGTTGGCTCCTTTTGGCTTCGCATGGCGAGAACACTTGCAGGGGTTCGCCGCGCGAATCTGAAACCCTTCGTCCTTCGCCAAAGTGAACGCTGTTCGACGCAAGCTGTGTGCGCCGCAGCCTACTTCGCAGCCTCTTCCGGTCGCGGTCCGAAGTGCGGCAGGTCGCCTCCAAGTTCGTAGGCGCCAAGATCAGGGGCCTTCCCCGCATACCCATCGTTGAGACCGGGAAGCACCTCCCCCGCGTCCACGGCTTCGCAGCCCGGTCGCAGTCGCAGGTCAACGCTCTCCGGGTCGGCCCTACCCGCCGGGTCTCCAGGTACCTGAAGACCCGAGGCGAAGGCCTGGTCGGCCCGTACCAGGACCGCGTGTTTCTCGACGGGGCTGCGGGCCTGCACCTCCTCGAGGGTCGCGTAGCGCACGCGATTCCACTTCAGCAGGTTGCCGCTGCGGATGCGGGCGAAGCCGTCATAGTCGAAATCGCAGCCCGCCATCGGCGACGTGAACTCTGCAGCGTAGGCGGCATCCGTGCCCAGGAACAGGTTGTTGCGCCACACGCAGTTGCGCACCGTTGCCGAGGTCGCGACCATGACCGGCATTCCTGACTTGACGCAGGTGTTGTGCAGCATCAGGGCGCCCGAGGGGCTGTTGTGCATCTTGAAGGGCTCGACCGTCACGTTGTAGAGCGCATTCCGGAAGATGTAGACAGGGCCGCCAACGACCGGCTGAGTGGAGATGCCCTGAAAGACGTTCGTGAGCCGGTTGAGGAAGCACCGCGTGTTCCGATAGGACTCATCCATCTCAATCCCGTCGTCGACGCACTCGCTGATCTCGTTGTTGTGGAAGTCGATGGCCTCGCAGCGTTGGCTGGGGAAGGTGTCGATGGCATCCTTGAAGTTCCGAACCCGGTTGTAGCAGACCACATGGCCCACGCCGGACACTTGGATACCGCGGTCTTCCTCGATGTCGCCCGCGTTCGCCGGACGTGGCCAGTTCAGCGGACCTTCGAGGGTGTTGTCGGAAATAAAGAGCCCGCGGAGGGTGTCGCCGTCGTTGCGAGTCGCGGTGATCCCGTTCTTCACAGCCTCGAACCGGCAGCGGCGGATCACCACCCGAGACGAGCCGTGGGCCACAAGTCCCCACTGGGCGCGGCGAATCGTCAGCCTCTCGAACCAGACATCGTGCACGTCGGAGGCAGAGACAGCGCGTGCCGGCACCTCCGGCGCCTTGCCCTGAGCGTCGAGAATGACCTCGCCATCTCCCCTCGCGGTCCAGACGATCGGGTGTCCCGGCTCGCCTGACTTCGTAACCTCAAAGGTGCCTTCGTACACGCCGACGCCGAGCAGCATCAGGCTCCCGGGCTGCGCCCTTGCCTGAGCGGCTGCGAGGCCCCGAAAGGGGTCCTGGGCCGTGCCGCTCCCTCCACCCTTGCCCGGCATGACATACAGCGGGGTCAGGTCGGGCGGTCGAACGGGCTCAGCCAGCGTCCGGCAGGCGAGGAGACGCTCCGCTTCTCCCCCCTCAGGGTCAATCAGATTCAGACGCAACTCGTAGGCCGTGCCCGGCTCCAGGAGCAGTGCACTACCGGCGAAGAGCCAGGCATCCGAGGGAACCGCGAAGGCGGTGCCGCCACGACTGCCGCGAAGTGCTTCCTTCTCGACGCGGAAGAGGGGCAGTCCGAGCCGCCAGTCGGCACTGCCTGCCTTCCGGAAGCGCAGCTCGACTCGCGCATTGCGGTTCTCGTCACCACGGATCACCCAGTAGGCTCCGAGGCAATGCAGCGTCGGGGCCTCCAGCACGGGTTCTCCGAGCGGTATGGACGCGTCCTCTGCCGAACTGCACCCGGCACACCCTAGAAGGACCAGACCCAGCACGAACCACCGACAGGAGCTCACGGAACGCATCTTGCGTGCCTCCCTTCGACAGCCAGACCCCCAACTCATGGGATGCCCTCTGACCTGCTGTGCGTCGCGGAGAGCTTGCATCCTCCCTCGCGTGGGGCCAGGACCCCGAGAGGAGGGAAATGGCAGTGGAACGTAGAAGGATGAATTGTTGTTCTTGGGCCATAGTAACAGCGGTCTCTGACTGCGGCCCTCAGGTGGAGGTCCTTGCCGATGATGGTTCGTTCCGCACGCCCACTCATCCTGCTGTTGCTCTCCCTGGTTCTGCTGCCGACTCCGTTGCTGCTGGCCGACGGCACCGATTCGGTGTCCACGGTGGGTCAGCTTCCTGCTCCGGAGGGAACGGCCAAGTCTGCGTCCGACGGTGCGGTGCCGGTAACCGGTGCCGCCCAGACGCCGCAGGCCCCAGCGGCCGGTGTCGAGGTCCTTGGCCCGGCCCAGGAGCGCACGACGGTCACCGTGGCCGGCTTCCCGGTCGAGGCAGTCACCTCCCTTCGTGACGGCGTGACAATGGGCAGCGGCACGGTCGAGGTTCCTGAGGTCGGGAAGGTCGACCTCAACTTCGCCCTGGATGCCAGGAAGCGCGTCTCCGGCACCTGGCAGGGGTCGGTGGCTATCCCCGGGCTGAGCGCTGCGCAGGCTAGCTCCGGCACCATCTCACCCTCCGGCCTAGAGGGGTCACGCACGCTGACGCTGGCCGGCAACGAGGTCAAGCTGGGCTATGTGATCAGGCCCGGCGGGATGACGGCCGACTGGACCGGGGCCATGAACCTGGGGACCTTCGCCTTCCAGCGCGCCGCCGTCAGGGTCCGCAGCGTCCGATCGGGCGGCGGCTTCACACATCAGGCAACACTCGAGGGCTCGCAGGCACTTGATCTCCCGGGCCTCGGTGGCGCGAAGGCTTTCCAGCTCTCCCTCGAGCAGGGCGCACCGAAGGCCGCCTGGCGGGGCACGATCCGGCTTGGCTCCTATGCCTTCAACGACGCCGTGATCAGCATTTCCAGCGCCGGGCAGGTCGACGTGACCGGCTCCTACCGTCTGACGGCGCCCGGCGGGGTGGCGATCGACTTCGCGCTGGCCTATGACGGTCAGCAGCTCTCGGCAAAGGGCCTCGCGAAGGCTACTCTGGGCACCAACGTCATGCCGGAAGCGCCCGTCACGATCGGCCCCGGCGGCGAAATGAGCTTTGCCGCCAAGGCACCGATCACCCTTCCCGGGCTGGGGGAGCGCGAGTTCGGCCTCACTTACGAGGGCGCGCAGGTGCGCGGCTTGTGGGCTGGGACTGTGAGTCTGGGCACCTTCTCCTTCCCGAACACCAGGATACTGATCAGCACAACGGGACAGGTCACGGTTGCCGGCGTAGCGACCCTGAGCGTCCCCGGGATCACCGGCGCACGCGACTTCACCCTCGACTACACGAAGGACCAACTCACCGCCTTCTGGCAGGGCACCCTGGCCCTGGGGACCTACAACTTCCCGAACACTCGAGGCGTCATCAGCAGCGACGGCGTCTTCAGCATCACCGGGGCGGCCAATCAGGCGGTTCCGGGCGTGGGTGGCGGGAGGCGCTTCGTACTGGGCTACGCGAAGGACACGCTCTCGGCGGACTGGTCTGGTGCGCTGAACCTGGGGACCTACAGCTTCCCCAAGACCTCCGCAAGCATCACCGGCTTCGGTCAGGTAAGCTTCACCGGCAAGGCCGGCCTTACGCCGGTTGCAGCCCTTGGTGCGCACGAGTTTGACCTGCGCTACGCGGCCAACACCCTTCGCGCAGTGTATGACGGCACGCTCAGCTTCAGCGGGCACGACCTCATGGACGGCCATCTGGAGATCAGCAGCAACGGCCAGGTGAGCGGCTCCGGCTCAGCGTCGATCAACATCCCCGTCCTCGGAGCACGCACCTTCGCCCTGCAACTGACGAACCTGCAGCCGTCGCTGGTCTGGAGCGGCAGCACGAACATCGCTGGACTGGCACGCGACCTGACCTACACGATCGCACCGGACGGCAAGATGCGCTGGCGGTCCAGTACCGGCATCAAGGTCGGAGCATGGACCCTCGCCGAGGCGAAGGTCGACCGTGAGGTCGACCCCGCAGCCGGGATCAAGTTCCCGCTGCAGGTTCTGGGCAAGCCGCTGAACGCCGTCCTCGATGCCGCCGGGAACCTCAATGGAAGCTGGTCGGGGAAGGTGGAGGCCTTCGGCATCCCTCTTGCAGAGGCCAGACTCGTCGCAGACAACACCGGCGTCTCGGGAACGGGCAGCATCGGCTTCGGGGTCCGGCAGATCACGGGGGCGAGTTTCACCGTGCAGCCGGAGGGGACACTCGCAGGCACTGGAAGCGTGGCGCTGGGTGGCGGCCTCAGCATCGGGGCGGACTTCAGGATCGCCAAGAACTCGTACTCGGTCACAGGTACTCTCGCGAAGGATATGATGATCCCGGGCGTGGTCGCCAACTGGCATTTCACCGCAGGCCTCAGCCTGGGCCTTGCGAACAAGGATATCATCACCACGGTTGGTGGCGCAGTCACCCGGAACCCCAAGCATATCTGCACGGTCGGCACCTGCCCCAATCGTACCGGCGGACCACTTGGACCCGGTCGCCTGGGAACCCAGTCCTGCCCGGCGGATGGCAAGGAGACCGGAGACAAGCAGACCTTCGGCGATGCCACCGGGTCCCTCGACATGGCCAACGGCGAGGTCAAGCTGCACATCTCCGCCATGTACGGCGTCGCGTCGCAGGACTTGGTCTTCCACCTGTGGTAGGGCCTCGGCTTCTCGCGGGCTCCCTCTCTGCTGCCGAGCCGTCAGCGCCGAACTCGGGTGACGCTCGGTTTCCCGGGATGTGGGCGTTCGCCTTGGCACCCCACAGGAAGGGAGTCTTTCGCGTCTGAGTCCGGCCGGCCATGCCGGCTCAGACACGTGGCTGGACGCAGACTATCACCGCAACCGTGCCCGGCTCGCACAGACCTCAGGACGCAGGGGCGGGCACAGAAGGAGACAGTGCTGTGGCAAGAGCAGAGCGTGCGGTCTTCCTCGGTCTTGATGCGATGGTCCCCACGATGGTCGAACGTTTCCTGGCTGAAGGAGCCATGCCCAACCTGGCCCGGCTGATCGGCCACGGAGTCTTCACCAGGATTCGTCCTGCCATCCCCGCCCAGACACCCACCAACTGGACCACCCTCGCTACAGGCGCTACTCCAGGAAACCACGGGGTTGTGCAGTGGGGATCGCACCTGCCGGGCGAGCCAGTCTGGGAGTACCACCGGGCTGAGGCTTTCAATGCTGGACTGTGTCGGGCCGAGTACCTCTGGGAGACCGCAGCCAGAGCAGGGATGCGGAGTGTCGTCGTCAACTACGCCGGGTATCCCCCGACCACCGAGATGGCAGTCCACCTTGACCGCCTCTTCCAGCCTGCTCGCTCGTACTACGACCTCGCCGCTCCGACGGTGTACCACAATCTCCCCGACCAGCAGGGCGGCACGCTGATCGAGCTGCGTGAGGCTACCGGCTGGACCAACACTCCGGAGAGCAAGCTCCCGCTGCTTGAGACCGAGGTCGAGGTGCTCACGGCAACCGAGGGAACCGGCCCCCGCTACCAGGTCCTGATCTGGAGCCAGGGCGGCGGCTACGACACCGTCACGATCGCGCAGTCCAAGGACCTCCAGACGCAGGTAGCCGAGCTCTCCGCGCGCGAATGGAGCGGCTGGCTCCGCGCACCCTTCACCACCGCCGACCAGGGAGACTGCGAAGGCGCCTTCCGCTTCAAGCTCCTGGAGATCGCCCCTGACGCTTCAGTTCTGCGGCTGTTCCGCCTGGACGCCTTCCCCACCGACGGCCGGATCATCTCCAACCCCTGGTTGGGTCAGCGCCTGACCGAGGTCCTGGGCCCGTACCTGCACGCGGGAGGCACCTGTGGTCTGCATTGCCACGGCCTGCTGGGCTTTGACACCGTGGACCAAGTCATGGGTGCCGAGGCGAGCCGCTGGGCGAAGGCCGTCCACCTGGCCGTCGAGGAGCTCGACGCCTCACTCGTGTACCTGCACTGGCACATCCTCGACGAGATGGGACACACCTTCCAGGCTCGCGTCGATCCGACGGGCACCGACTACGATCCGGGCAACCTGGAGGAGAACTGGGAGATCCTGCGCGACTACTACAGGGCGGCGGACCGCTTCGTCGGTGCCTTCGTCGAGGAGCTCACGGATGGCCAGACGGTGTTCGCCGTTGCCTCTGACCACGGAACGCCGGCCAATGCCAAAGCGGTATCCCTCCTCAACCTGTTCAAGACGCGCGGCTGGGTCGCCCTGAGTGATGACGGCCGGCACGTGGACTGGAAGCGCAGCAAGGTCTTCCTGTCTCAGAACCACCTCTGGGTCAACCTTCAGGGGCGCGACGAGGGCGGAATCGTGCCGCAGGGCGAGTACGAGGACCTGCGCAGGGAGGTCCTAACGGCCCTCCGAGACCTCAAAGACCCTGACACCGGGTGTCATGTTCTTCCGATCGTTCTAGCACGGGAAGACGCACCAATGATCGGTCTGTGGGGCGAGTACATCGGCGACATCGTGTTCGTCTACGCCGGAGGGTACCGGTGGTCAGGCGACGAGACCTTGCGGCTGGGCGAAGAGCGTCTGATCTTCCCCTGCGGCGGCGGTAACCACGGTCCGATGATTCCGACCTACGAGACCGAGGTCTCCTCCGTCATGGGCGCGCTCATTCTGTCCGGGGCGGGCGTCAAGCGCGGTGTGAAGGTGCCCAGGGACGCGCAGTTCAGCTATACCACTGCGGACGTCGCGCCGACCCTGGCTCACCTTCTGGGTCTTGCGCCGCCCGCGCAGAACGAGGGCAGAATCCTGCACGAGTTCGTCCAGGGCAGCACCAGCCAGCGCCCGGACCATCCCCTGGTCCCAACCGACCGCCCAGTCGTGAAGGCACCGGCACGACACCCTCAGCGTCCAGCGCTCCAGGGCGACGTTACTGACGAGCAGTGAACCTCAGCGGGGCCCAGGCAGTCTGACCTGGGCCCCGCCAGGCAACTCTCCGTCGGCTCTCCTCCCGTCACCTCCGCAGCCTCCTGGGAGTGACAGATACGCCACAGGCCACTCACGGCCTGACGACTGCGGTCGGACCTCTGTTTGCGCGGCGGTTGCCTTCACGAAACCTTCCGGTGACGGCACAGAAAAACTCAAGCTTTCATCAGTTTCACCTCTGTGCTATAATAAGCCACGTGTCATGGCGGCGGTCAGATCCTATACTGGCCGATCAAGAGCATCGGATGTTCGCCCTTTGGTCCGTGGCGTCACAGCTTCCCGCAGCATCGTCACTGGGAGCGAACCTGTTCTGGGCGTGAGCGCCATGCTTCACTGAGGTTGCCCGAAGCGTACTCGGACCAGCAGCCACCTGCTATCTGCCAGGGGCGCGGTCCGAGGGCAAGGCAAGCCGCGAGCGAGTTGCGTCGAATCGGGGCAAGCGCAGCGCAAGGCCCTCCTCCGCGCGACACAAGGGCCCCGAGGTCTCACGACGCCGACGAACACCGGGGTGAACGCCAAGTGCCTGCGACCGCTGCCCAAGCCCATCGCGTACTCGCACTCCACGCCGAGGCAACGGCCCTGGAGGAGTACGACCTCGCACTGGGAGGTCGAACCCCATCGCAGGCGGGCGTCCCGCCGGCGCCCCAGGGAGGCCCTGGGCCGACCGGTCCAGGTGCTGATCAGACTTGCCCTCTCAGCTTCGAGTTGAGCGCGTACCAGGACGCGGCCGCAGCAGTCGAGGCCGTGCGTCATTCCCTCGCCGCCGACGATCCCTTCACCATCGCCTTTATCGACGCCCACCTGCCACCAGGTCTTGACGGGGTGCGAGTGACGCGAGAGATCCTCGCTCTTGATCCCGAACTGACGGTCGTGCTGCTGACAGAGGGGTCTGTGGAGGGGCTCAACGACCTGGCGGGACAGCTCGGAGCTACGAGTACTGTACTCTACGCGCGGAGGCCGCTGGCCGCTTGCGAGATCCGCCAATTCGCCGAGGTCATCTGTGCCCGCCGGCAGGAAGCCGCCGATTCGCAGCGTGCCCAGACCCGGCTTGAGCGTCTTCTGGCTCGCCAGAAGGAGGAGCTGCAGCAGGTGACGGACCAGTTGCTGCGCGACCTCGCAGGGCTCACCATGGCCGAGGCGGATCTGCGCGAGCGCGAGGAGTGTACCCGCGGGCTCCTGGAGCACATCCCCGGCGTGTCGATTCAGGGCTATGACGAGGACGGGACGATCCGCTACTGGAACCGTGCCTGTGCCGACATCTTCGGCTACCCGGCGGCTGAGGCTCTCGGGCGCCACATCGATCATCTGGGGTTGCCCGAAGAGGTGATGGAGAGCCATCGTGAGGCGCTGCGACTGGGCACCGGCGCTACGCACTCGGGTGCCCTCATGCCTGCGTACGAAGGCACCGTCCGTCGTGTTGACGGTCACGCGACCGATGTATACACGATCCACACGGTCGTTGTGGCGCCGGGGAACAACGCGCAGGTATTCCGCATCGACCTTGACCTGACGGAGCGCAGACGTGCGGAGGAGGCCCTGCGACGCTCTGAGAAGCTGGCCGCCGTTGGGACTCTTGCTGCCGGCGTCGCCCACAACTTCAACAACCTCCTCGCGGTCATCATGGGCCACGCGCAACTGGCGCTACGGGAACCGCCGGGGACCGTGCAGACGAAACGTTTCACCTCGATTGAGCAGGCCTGTCGCCGCGGGGCCGAGTTGGTGCGTGGGCTGCACACCTATGCAGCCGGTGGCAGCACAGCGACGAGCCCCTTCGATCTCCGCGACCTGGTCGCTGAGGTGTTGCATTTCTCGCGACCGCTCTGGAAGGATGAGCCCGATCGGAAAGGACTACCCCTGGTGCTGCTGCACGACCTGCAGCCAACGGGCCAGGTGCGCGCCTCGGAGTCTGAGCTGGCGGATGGGCTGTTGTGCCTGCTCACGAATGCGGTGCAGGCCATGCCCGAGGGCGGCACCCTCACGATCCGGACCTGGGCGGAGGGGACACAGGCGTGCCTGTCGGTTTCCGACACAGGCATCGGCATGTCACCAGGTACGCAGGCACGGATCTTCACGCCCTTCTTCACGACCAAAGGGCCGCGTTCTCACGGCCTGGGCCTGGCTGCTCTCCATGGACTGCTCTCCCGGCTAGACGGCACAATCGACGTGGACAGCCGCGAGGGTGCCGGTGCTACCTTCGTTGTCAGGATCCCGTGCATGACGGCCCCCGACACGCTGCAGGGAGACGACACAGGGGCTCTTGCCGAAGCCAGTCAGCAGCAGAGCGTCGTGCTCGTGGTGGACGATGACCTTGAAGTGGGGGTCGTACTTTCCGGCATGATACAGGCTCTGGGACACAAGGCCTGCAGTGCAACCAGCGGCCAACAGGCCCTGTCCCTTCTGGCCACGCACAAGGTCGACCTGGTGATCACGGATCTGGGGATGCCCGAGATGAACGGCTGGGACTTGGCCGCTCTGATCGCCAAGCACTACCCCGACACCCCAGTAGTCCTCTTGACTGGCTGGGGTGTCGAGTTCTCGGCTGATCAGACAGAGCCTTCGGGCGTGTGTGGGGTGCTGCGCAAGCCTCTGAGACTGGATGCCCTGCGCGAGGCTCTTGCGGGGCACATCACAGCGCCGGTGGTCAGGCAGGAAGGCTGATCCCCAGGGCCTTGCAGTGGAAGGCGATGGCCTGCTGAACGTGCTCGTCCCAGTAGCCCCAGTTGTGGGTGCCTGGGAATTCCTCGTACTCGTGCGCGATGCCCAGCTTGGTCAGGTGGGCGTCGAAGTCACGGTTGTGCTGGATCAGGAAGTCCTCGGTGCCGCAGTCGAAGCGGATCGCCGGGGCCTTTGAGGCGTCCAGCTTCTCCGCCAGGACGAAGGGGCAATCCTCCTCCGACAGTGCCGTGTCGCCCTTCTTCACGAAGCCGTAGGCACCGCTGTGGCCCGCCACGCTGCAGAACATCTCCGGGTACTTCAGAGCCAGCTTCATCGAGCCGTAGCCGCCCATCGAGAGCCCACCGATCACCCGTCCCTTCCCCTCGGCGACGGTCGGCAGCCACTTGTCGACGAAGGGGATCAGGTCCTGGACCAGGGCGTCCTCGTACTTCGGCCCGTCGGGCATGTTGGAGTACCAGCAGCGGTCGCCGTCGGGCAGCACGACGATCAGGGGCAGAGAGCGTACATAGCGCTCGATGCTCGTCCAGCGCAGCCAGGCTGTGTAGTCGTCGGACAGCCCATGGAGCAGGTAGTAGACGGGGTAAGGTCCGGGTGCCTCCTGGCGGTCTGGAAGCAGCGCGTAGAAGGCGACTTCCTTCTGCAGCGCCTTGTTGTAGTAGTTCATGTGGGCCAAAGCCATGGTGTTCCTCCCTGTGCGACTGTCGGTCTAGGGCCACGATCTGTTCGCCCCGCTACGGCCACTCACCTCTTCCCCACGCCGGGAAGGACATGGACAGGTCGATGCTGAAGGAACACGCCATCTCAGATCGCCGAACCTGACGGGAGGGCCCAAGATGCACAGAATCTCACGAGGCTGCCTGGCAGCCGTTCTCGCAGTAGTGGCGTCGACGGTCTGCATGGCTGGACCGGCGCCACGCCCCGAGCACCCAAGGCCGGATTTGCGCCGTGACCTGTGGCTGAACCTCAACGGGACCTGGCAGTTCGAGGTCGACCAGGAGGCCACCGGCGAGCAGCGCGGTCTCATGACCGGCCACGACCTTGCCCGGACGATCACGGTCCCCTTCTGCCCCGAGAGCAAGCTGTCCGGTGTCGCCAACACCGACTTCATGACTCAGGTATGGTACCGCCGCACCTTCGAGGTACCGGCCAACATGGAGGGCAAGCGCCTACTCCTGAACTTCGGCGCAGTCGACTGGGAGGCCCGCGTCTGGCTCAACGGCGTGTATGTGGGGAGCCATCGTGGCGGCTACACACCCTTCCGCTTCGACGTGACGAAGCAGGCGAAGGAAGGCACTAACGAGCTGGTGCTCCAGGTCAAGGATGACACCCGGTCCGGGCTCCAGGCAACCGGCAAACAGTCGCACCGGCCGGAGAGCTATGGCTGCCTGTACACGCGCACCACGGGCATCTGGCAGACGGTCTGGCTGGAGGCGGCCGGTGACACCTGGGTGCAGAGCTTGACAGTGACCCCGGATGTGCAGGGACGCCGCGCGGTTGTTCAGGCCCAGATTGGTGGGCCCTCGACGGGTGCGACGGTTCGCGTTGCCGCCTATGACGCCGGTAAGGTCGTGGCGGAGGAGACGGTTCCGGCTGCCTGGCGCTCGACTCTCGCAGTCCTGCCAATCACACAGCCGAAGCTGTGGGAGCCCGGCTCGCCGAACCTGTATGACTTGCGCGTGACGATCGAGCGTGAGGGGAAAGTGGTGGACGAGGTCTGGGGCTACTTCGGCATGCGAACACTCCGAGTAGAGGGCAACCGGGTACTGCTCAATGACAAGCCGGTCTTCCAGCGTCTGGTGCTGGATCAGGGCTTCTACCCGGAGGGCATCTACACGGCCCCCACTGACGACGCGCTGCGCGGCGACATCGAACTGTCGATGGCGGCCGGCTTCAACGGAGCGCGGCTGCACCAGAAGGTCTTCGAGCCCCGCCTGCTGTACTGGGCCGACCGACTCGGCTATCTCGTCTGGGGTGAATACCCGAGCTGGGGTGTCAATCTGGACGACCCGGCGGCCCTCACCCAGGTCATGGTCGAGTGGCAGGAAGTCCTCGCTCGCGATCGCAATCACCCCAGCATCGTCGGATGGTGCCCGCTCAACGAGACCGGCAGCAATGTGGGGGCAGCCAGGGCCCAGCAGCTCCTCGCCGTGACGCAGTTGGTCGATCCGAGCCGGCCCTTCCTGGACACGAGTGGCTATGTCCACTTCGTCCCCGAGACCGACGTGTACGACTGCCACGACTACAACCAGAATCCCGACGGCTTCCGCGCCCGGTACAGCCTGTTCTCGCTGACCGGTGCAAACGCCTGGAACAACCGGCCGGAGGATCCGCGCAGCGCCTACCGCGGCCAGCCCTACTTTGTCAGCGAGTACGGCGGAACACGCCTCCAGGCCGCCGGAGAGGGCCAGGAGAAGGCCTGGGGCTACGGTGCGGCCACCACCAGTACACAGGAGTTCCTGGTGCGCTACAAGGGCCTGACGGACGCCCTGCTGGACAACCCGAACATGTTTGGCTTCTGCTACACCCAGCTCACCGACATTGAGCAGGAGCAGAACGGCGTGTACTTCTACGACCGGCGGCCGAAGTACGACCCGGCCCTCCTCAAGGCGATCAACTCACGCCCCGCTGCCTACGAGACGCAGCCGCCACGATTGGCGGAACTCCACCCACAGGTGCTACTGCCGACCTCGCAGCAGAAGCCGCAGACCTGGCGCTACACAATGGACAAGCCCGAGGGTGAATGGATGGCCGTGGCCTATGACGACCGCGTCTGGAAGACGGGCCCTGGTGGCTTCGGCACCACGACCACGCCTGGCGCCGTCGTGGGAACTGAGTGGAAGACGGAGGACCTGTGGCTGCGGCAGGAGTTCACGGTAGCGGACAACAAGATGACGCTTGGGCTACTGGAGATCCATCACGACGAGGACGCCGACGTCTACCTCAATGGCAAGCTGCTGGCGACCCTCACCGGGTTCACGACGGACTACGGGGTGGTTGAGGTAACGGAGGCACTTCGGAAGGCACTAGTTCCGGGCCGCAACGTGCTGGCCGTTCATTGCCATCAGACCGTTGGCGGACAGTTCCTTGACGCAGGGCTGAGTGTGCAGTAGGCCGCTCAGTACGCACGAGAACACGAAACGACCGCCCAAACAGGGCGGTCGTTTTGCATACACGGGCAGCAAACCGAGGGAGTCTGGCTTCGGTTGAAAGGCTTCAGACTTCCCAGACGCTCTGGTCGTCGCCGCCGGCAGGCCCTTCGTCTAGGCTCTGGAAGATGCGCTCGACAAAGGTCAGCAACTCGCGGGGGTTGAAGGGCTTGGTCAGGTAGGAGCTAACCCCGGACTGCCATCCCTTGAAGACGTCGGCGTCCTGAGCTTTGGCCGTCAGCATGATGACCGGGATATCCGCCGTAGCCGGGTTTCCCTGGAGATCCTGCAGCACTTCGAAACCATCTTTGCGCGGCATCATAACGTCCAGGACGATCATGTCAGGCTTCTCAGCCTTGACCTTCTCGAGCGCTTCGACGCCGTCATAGGCCGTGACCACATCATAGCCGGCGCGCTGCAGGTTAACTTCGACTAGGCGGACGATGTGACGCTCGTCATCAACGACAAGGATCTTCCTCGCCATTTTGCGGTACGGCCTCCTTGCGCGGGGGACACGGATGCATGCCAGACGCCCCGTGAGGCGCTACAGGGTCGGTTCAGGGCACTCTCCGACAGAAACGCGGCCATTATAGCAGAGCCCCTGGAGAGTGTCAAACTCAGGGCTCCAGGAAAGCGGCAGAGAATCGCCGCCCTCAGGCCTGCCTGGCGCTTTCTGGAGAGGGACCTGTCGGCAACGACGACAACGTCTAGAGCAGACGCTGCTGTCGCGGCGCGTTGTTACCGAGTGTAGCGCTGATAGACTGACTGTTGTGAATCCGATGAATTGCCTCGGCCAGAAGTGGTGCTACGCTCAACACCACAAGTTTGTCGAGTTGCTGCAGTTCCGGCGTCAAGGGGATGGTGTCGGTGACCACGATGGAGTCGAGAGCGTCGTCGCTGAGCTTCTCCATTGCAGGCCCAGACAGGATCGCGTGTGTCGCGGCACCATGAACCTCGACTGCACCCAGGTTGCGCAGGGCGCGAGCGCCGCCGGCGAGACTGCCGCCGGTGTCAATCATGTCATCGAGCATGATCGCGCGCTTGCCCTTGAGGTCGCCGATGATCTCCTGGACTTCGGAGATGTTCGGGCGCGGGCGACGCTTGGCAATGATGGCGATGGAAGCGTCGAGCTCGTCGGCCATGCGGTTGACCTCATCGAGCGCGCCCACGTCGGGAGCCACGATGACGGTGTCGTCACCGCCGAAGCCCCTACCGCGGAAGTACTCGGCCAGGATTCGGCGGGCCGGGAGATGATCAAGGGGAATGTCGAAGAAACCCTGGATCTGGTCGGTGTGGAGGTCGATGGAGAGCAGGCGGCTTGCCCCTGCACCGGTGATGAGGTTCGCCACCAGCTTAGCAGTGATGGGCTCGCGGCCGCGCGACTTGCGATCCTGGCGCGCATAGCCATAGTAGGGCAAGACGGCGACGATGCGCTCGGCAGAGCCACGACGGAAGGCGTCCAGCATGACGAGCAACTCGACGAGATGCTCATTGACCGGGTGGCAGGTGGACTGGATGAGGAAGACATCGCTGCCACGGACGCTATCGTTGATCTTGACCTGAACCTCTCCGTCAGAGAAGCGGTCTACGACCATGTCCCCGAGGGGTTCGCCAAGGATCTCGCAAATGCTCTTCGCCAACTCGGGGTTGGCGTTGCCCGAGAAGATCTTCAGGGGTCCGTATTGCACAATAGTGCACCTCAGATGTGACTTGCTGACTTCCCGAAAGGGGTTGGCTGGGGCGGAAGGATTCGAACCTTCGAATGCGGGATCCAAAGTCCCGTGCCTTACCGCTTGGCGACGCCCCAGTGTTCAGAGGTCGTCCCGTCCCGCCTTCGCGGTAACGACGCCCCTCCCAGGACGCAGCCGCGCCTAGGTGGAACGCTGTGCCAGACATGCTTCTACACTCGCCAGGTGGGAGGGCTTGTCAACGTCGAAGCCGAGCTCGGGATACGGGCTGTAGACCACCAGCACCCTGGAGCCCAGCACCTTTTCGGCGCGAGCAGCAACTTCCGGAATGCCCAAACGCCCAAGCAGAAGACGCAAAAGGAAACCCCACCCCAACATCGAGCACAAGCGGAGTGGGTTCTTGCGTGCTGCGAAGGCTTCAGATAGGCGGTCTCCCTGGTGCTGCAGGAAGTCGCGGCTGAGCACCGCCACGTTTCCCCCGGTGACCTCTTCCTCCCGCAGGCGGATGAAGGTACGCTGGCCCCCTGGGAATACGCGTTCGCTATCCCCCCGACGCACCACAGGATAAACTATATGGGCGTCGCATTGCAAGGCTTGGCGGCAAAAATGGTCGAGGCCTTCTGAGGTCACCAGAGGCACGTCGCCGGTGACGACCAGGAGCCGCTCCGGCATGCCCAGAGCTTCGGCTCCGGTCATCAGCGTATCGATGAAGCCAGGCCCCTGAGCCTCGACTGCGCGCGGCCCAACATGCTTGAGAACCGGCGAGTCCTTGGCGCAGACTACCCGGACCTCGTCGACCGTCTCCGCACCGTCCAGGGCACCGAGAATCCGGTCGATGATCGGTTGACCGCCCACCGGGATCAGGGCTTTCGCCTCTGCCCCAGTGGCCTGGCGCAGCTTCGTGTCGATGCGACCGGCAGCAAGAACTGCGGCCGCGAGTTTTTCACTCATCGCTGGTCCTCCCAGACCTTGTGTCCTGCTGGAACCGTCTTGACTGCCCGCACCCAGAACCTGCGATCCTGGAGGCGCTGAGCCATGTCACGGGCATGCGCTGCGTCCTCGGCGACCCCGAATACCGCAGAGCCCGAGCCGGTCATCTCGGCCCCAAGCGCTCCGACCTCCCGCAGTTCGTCGACTACCTCGTCGATCTGCGGGTAGCGCTGAGCCACCTTGTCCCGGAAGGTGTTGACCAGACTCCCGGCGATTGCGGCCGGCTCCGCGCCCTGGGTCAGATGCTCGGCAAGTGCCTTCACCTGCTCGCCGCTGGTGAAGTCGGCGGGCTGGAGCAGTGAGTAGGCCTCCGGCGTGGACACAGAGCAGTCGGGACGCGCCAGGACCAGATGGTACTCGCGCGGGCAGGGAACCGGGGTCACGATTTCGCCGCGTCCACTGCACAGCGCAGCGCCTCCGCGCACGAATAGAGCAGTATCTGAGCCCAGCTTGCCCGCCAGCTCAAGCAGGCTCTCGGTGTCACCCTTCCTGCTGAGCCGTGACAAGGCCATCAGGACCGCCACAGCATCGCTGCTGCCGCCGCCAAGGCCACTACCCACAGGCACTTCCTTGGAAAGCCACAGGTCAACCGCCTCCGGCCAGCCAAAGCGTTCACGGAAGGCCAGTGCGGCCTTCCAGCACAGGTTGGAGGGACTCGCCGGCGCAGGCCAGTCACCTTCGACACTGAGGGTGACGGGTGGTGCCGGCGGCACCAGGTCCCGCACGGAGACACGCAACTGGTCACACAGGGACACCGTCTGGGTCAGCGTGCGGATCTCGTGGTACCCGTCGGGGCGCTTGCCCAGAAGCTCCAGCGCCCAGTTGATCTTGGCATAGGCGTCAAGGCCCAGTGAAGCGGTCAAGGCGTCTCCTTGTGCCCGGCGATTGAGTTACCGAGGGCGACGAACTCCGTGAAGCTCAGCGTCTCGCCCCGGCGTTGGCCGTCGATTCCGGCGCTGACGAGCACCTCCTGGGCCTGCTCGCGTGTCAGGCTCAGATCGGGCGACGATGCCAGGGCCTTCGCCAGCGTTTTGCGTCGGTAGCCGAAGCTAGCCCGCAGCCCCAGGAAGAAGGAGACCGGGTCGCGGACCTCCCGTGGCTGCTCACGGCGCGGGATCATCCGCAGCGCCGAGGAGGCCACGCCTGGCTGTGGCAGGAAGACGCTGGGCCCCAGGCGACAGAGCTCCTCCACGCGTTCCATGTAGTAGGTGCAGAAAACAGTCAGCGAGCCGTACTCGGCGGTCCCCGGACGCGCGGTCAACCGTTGCGCAACTTCTCGCTGGACCGTGACGATGACCCCGAGAAAGGGCGGACTGGTCAGGAACAGCTTCTCGAGAATCGGGGTGGTCACGTAGTAGGGCAGGTTCCCCACGGCGACGGAGCCGGGGCTCAGCTCGTCCAGGCCCTCAGCCTCCAAAAAGTCGCCCATGCGCAGCTCGACGCCCGCGTATGACACCAGCAGCTCGCGCAGCGGCGCCTCAAGCTTGCGGTCCTTCTCGAAGGCCACGACTTCGACACCGCCGTCGGCCAGGGCAGTAGTCAGCGCGCCCAGACCGGGGCCCACCTCGACGATCCGCTTCGGCTGGAACTCAAGTGCCGCCGCCGCAATCTTGCGGGCGAGGTTGTCGTCGATCAGGAAGTTCTGCCCCAGCGACTTCACCGGGCGCAGTTGGTGGCTCTCGAGCAGTGTCCGCGTCCGCTGCAGGAGGGACAGCGATGTCAGCGCTCCGGCGTCTGAGGCGCCAGCGCGCTCTAGTGAGGGATCATTCATTGAGGTCGGCCTCGTGCAGTGTGCAGTGAGGAGGGCAATTCGCGGCGACAGGCCAGACGTCCTGCATACCGGCGGAAGAAGGCCGGGCCTGCAGGACGTGGGCGAGGAGACTGGCGGCGGTTAGCCCGTGATCGCTTCGGCGGCGGCCTCCATCATCTCGGCGATCCAGACCTCCGGTTCGCGCGCGGCTGCTTTCCGCAGGGCCGGTGCGGCACTGGGATGACCGTCCTGGCGCAGAACCTGGGCAGCAGCGGCTCTGACGTCGGCGGAGTCATGCTGCAGCAGGCCCACGATGCCCTGCCGCAAGGCGCCAGTCATCAGCGCGGGTGCGACGGAAGCGGCAACCATGCGGACGTTGGTGTCGCTGTCGGCCAGCGCGTCGACGAGGACCAGGGCGTCCTCGCCGGTAGCCAGGCGACGCAAGGCACCGACGGAGGCGACCCTGACCTTGGGAGCCGGGTCCTGCAGGCCGGCCAGGACAGCCTCACGGCCCCTCGGATCACCAATGCGTCCCAGAGCTCGGAAGGCGTCTGAACGGGCGTCTGGTGCGTCCTGGCGCGCCAGGAGCACCAGGGTATCCACGGCCTGCGGTCCGAGCTGTCCCAGGGCCCAGCAGGCTGCATAGCGACGTTCCGGATCTCCGGACAGGGCGTCCTCGGAGAGTGCCTCCATCGCAGAATCACCGAACAGAGGCAGGGACTCGATCGCTGCGTTGCAGACGCCTTCGTCCTCGTCTCGGAGCATCCCGAGGAGCAGCTTAAGGGCCTGCGGATCGCGCGGCACTTCACGCAGAGCGCAGGCAACAGCGGTTCTCACCTGCGGATCGGGATGGTGAATGTACGGGTACAGCATCGGGATCTCGTCGGCCGAAAGGTGACGGAAGGCCCGGGTGACGGCCTCACGAACCCGCTCGCTGGAGTCGTCGATCAGCGACACCAGGGCGAGGGCAACCGTTCCGCCAAGGTCGGCGAGAGCCTCGGCGGCCTGCCCGCGGGTATCGTCATCGGGCGAGTGCAGGGCCGTCTCGAGGCTGGTCAGGCCGTCTGGATGCCCCAGGCGTGCGAGTCCTGCAGCGGCCGACACCTGGACCAACTCGTCGCTCTCTCTGTGCATGGCCTCGCGCAAGGCCGAGACAGCCCGTGGCGAGGTGCTGCGTCCCAGGGCAGTGCAGACGAGGGCCTTGAGTGCGGTGTCATTGCTGGAGTTCAGTTGCTGCACCAGCAGTTCGGCGCCGCCCTGCTCGATAGTTGCCAGTACGTCGGCGGCGGCTCGTCGCACGTCAGGCTCCGGATCGCCCAGGAGTGCGGCCAAGGGTCGAACGGCCTCGGCGCCCATGCGTCCGAGGGCCACCGCTGCGGCTTTGCGCACGGCCACATCCGGGTCGCGTGCTTTGCGGACGAGGGCACGCAGCGACTGGCTGTCGCCGATGTCGCCGAGGATGACTGCCGCAGCCCGGCGCACGGGTTCATCCGGATCCGCGAGGAGCTCGTCGACGATTCCGGGAGCGCTCCGAGCAAGGTCGGTGGCGACGGAGGCATAGTCCGGGTCCGGCGGCGCCTCAGGACGTGCGGCCAGTCGTACCAAGATCGGGATGGCCAGGGACGGGTGCCCCCGCAGAAGCTCAAGGATGACCTGCGCCAACTCCAGGCGCGGGGTGATGGCGGTCTCGGCCAAGACCTTGATAGCACGCTCGGTCCCGATCTCGCTGAGAGCGATGGCTGCCTCGCGGTTGATCGCCAGCGAGGTGTCCTGGAGCCGCTGCTGAAGGGTCGGAACCGCCTCTTCCCTACCGTACCGACCGGCCATCTTCACCGCGGCAAAGCGCATCTTCTCGTCGGCGTCGCGAGCGCGCTCCATCAGGCTGTAGATCGGGTCGACCGTCATCGCTCGCAGGGCCAGCAGTACCGCTGTGGACACCCGCGGATCGGGATCAGTCAGGCGATCAAGAACCGGGGCAACCGCTGGACCTCCGAGGGCTCCGAGGGCACTCGCGACTGCACACTGGACCTCGTCGTCGGGATCACTGAGGCGCTTTGCGAGGGGATCAATGACGGCGTGCGAGTCGAGCACCGCAAGTACCCTGGCGGCCGCGACGCGCATTGCGGGCAACTCGCTGTTCAGCCGGCCCACCAGCGCGGTCTCTGCCGGACGTCCCAGACGACGCAGGGCGGTAGTCGCCTGCTGGACGACCAGCGGGTCCTCCGAGGTCAGCAGGTCCGTCAGCGGGAGAGCGACTGCCGGTCCCATCACGGGAAGTGCGTACTCGAGGGCCTCGCGGATCGCCGGACTGGTAGCGCCGACACAACGAACGATGGGCGTTGCTGCACGGGCGTCACCGAGGTCTGCGAGTGCATGGATCGACTCGGCGACGACGCCGGTGTCCTTGTCCTCGAGCAGATCGATGAGGTCGGGAACCAGCGAGACGTCACCGACGCGGGCGACACCACGAGCGGCCAAGGTCCGCACCGCCGGATTTGAGTGACCGAGAGCGCGACGCAGCACAGGAGCCGCCACCATACCCATGCGGCCCAGGACCTCAGCACCCACGTTGCGCAGCCGCTCGTCGTTGTTCTCCAGGAGTGCGACGACCTCGGATAGCGCAGCCTCGCGCAGATCGGCCAGAGCTGCGACCAGGGCTTCGCCACCGTCCGGTGCCACTGACTGCCGAAGGGAGGCGACCAGCACCGGAACTGCTACTCGACCGATGGCCCGTACGCCTTGACTGGCCTCAGCGCGAACGGCTGCGAGGGGATCATAGAGTGCAGCCACCAGCCGCTGGGCTGCCTTCTCACCACCGATGATCGTCAAAGCCCGCAGGGCCGCCACGGTCACATCGGTCTGCTGACCGTTGCTCGCGCGAAGGAGGGGCTCTACGGCAGCCTCACCGATGCCGGCGAGAGCGAAGACAACGTCATCGCGAACCGTTCCATCGGGGGTCAGGATGCGACTGACGAGACCATCGACGGCCGGCTCACCAATGCGTGCGAAGGCTGCGACGGCGGCCTTCGATACCCGGCTGTCCGGGTCCTCAAGAGCGCCGACCAGGTGAGCGATGGCACTGACGGCACCGAGCAGACCAAGTGAACCGGCGGCCTCCGCACGGACCTCGGCTGCGGCATCCTTGAGGCGGACGACCAGGTGTGCGATTGCTCGCTCATCACCAAGGCTCCCAAGCAACCGGGCGGCACCGGCTCTGGCCCCGACCTCCGAAGAGCGGAGGATCGGCAGGACATCGTCGAAGATGTCGCGCTCAAACCGGCCCAGAAGGTCGGCGGCGGACAGGGCGCCGGGAAGCTTGCCGGCACGCAGGACATCGAGAGCGCTCCCGGCAACCGAGGGGCCGATCTGCTGCAGGGAGTCGACGGCCACCTGGCGGACAGGTTCGGCTGGATCGTCGAGGAGGCCGAGGAAGTCCCCGGTCGCCTCGGCGCCGGCCACGGAGAAGAGGGCTCTCGCAGCGGCAGTTCGAACGGCAACAGAGTCGCGGGTCAGGCACTCGCGCAGTACCGGCGCGGCAGCGTCGCCGGCCACGGCCATGGCGCGGACGATGCGCTCATCCAGTTCGCCGTTCTCGCGCACGAGTCTCGGCACCAGGACCTCGTAGGCGACGTCGCCCAGGGCCCCCATAGCCTCGACAGCAGCATCGAAGACAGCCTCCTGCGAGTCACCCAGGGCCTCCACCAGGGCTTCAGCAGCCTGTCGATTGCCGAAGCGAGCCAGGGCAGTGCAGGCAGCGCAGCGGACGGCAACGTCATCGTCGACGAGGCAGGCCTCCACAGTGCCCTGATCCGAAGGTCGAAGAGCATAGGAGAGGGTCTGCAGGGCAGCGAGTCGCGCCTCCACGTTCCCGTCGGAGAGGAGATGGGCCACCAGGTCGAGGACTTCGTCGCCCTGAACGGACAGGGCCCGCGCGTAGTACTCACGGAGCACCGGGTCCGTGGTGGCGAAGTGGTCCAGCAGAGGCCGGGCACCCGCTGTTCCGTAGGCCCGGAGTGCCCGTGCAGCCGCCATGCGGACCTGCTCATCCGAGTCGAGGACCGTCGCGGCCAGAGGCGCAAGGGCATCCTCGGGCTTCATGCGCTCCAGCACCCGAGCTGCCAGGGCTCGTCGCGTCGGAGTCTCGTCGGAGAGCATGCCCAGGATGACACCGTGGGACACGTCTTCCAGGCGAGCCAGACACTCATGGAGAGCTGCAACCTGCGCGTACTGCGGGTCCTCCAGGCGCTCCAGGAGCAGAGGAACCGACGCAGCGCCAAAGCTGCAGATGGCATCGACCCGCGCACCCCGCGCCACCGTGTCTTCGTCGGAGATACCCTTGATGAGCTGAGGGAGCGCCTCGAGATAGCGGAAGCGCTGCACGGCACCGGCGGCAGCGGCACGGACAGCGGCTTCAGGGTCTGTGAGGTGAGCTGTGACCTGCGGCGCAACGGCAGCGTCGCCGATGTCGGTCAGGGCGCGGATCGCCTCGACACGGGCCTCCACAGGACTGCCCGGGATGCCCTGCACCAGCGCAGAGACGGCGGCCAGGCCAATCCGCGCGAGAGTAGCGCCAGCGGCACTGCAGGCAGGTGCAACTCCCTTGAGGAGAACCGCATGCACTTGTGCAACGGCGTTAGCACCGAACTCGGCCAGAGCCTCCTCGGCTGCCGCCCGGACTGCCATCGCGGAAACGCCGAGACAACCGGCCAGGGGCGCCATAGAGGCCGGCTGCTTGACCCGCATCAGGACTTCGATCGTGCGCGTGCGGACCGCGACGTCGTCGCGCTCGAGGTACGAGTGCAAGGCAGCGAGAGCCGGCTCGCCCAGGGCTGTCAGTGCGGTCAGGAGCACCTCGTCCTCGGGGCCGGTCTCCTCGACGAGGATGGTCGCCAGGGCCTCGCCACCGACTTCGCCGAGGGCCCTGAGGCCCTCGACCGCTCTGTCAGTGACCTTTGGTTCGGGGTCGCGGAGAGCCTGCACCAACATCGCAGCGCAGTCCGGAGTCTGCCACTCGGCAAGGGCATCACAGACCGCGAGCCGCACCGCAACCGACGGGTCCTGCAACAGGGTGCTGAGTACCGGGAGGTCACCGGGACGCTGCGACAAGGCCACAACCTCGGCGATGCCGAGGCGCCCGCTGACGTGCGCAGTCTCGCAGGCCCTGACAGCGGCATCGACGCCGGCGTCGCCGATTTCCACGAGTGCCCGGGAGACCCGCTGCCGACGCACGACGTCCGGCTCCTCGAGGCACTGAGCGGCTGCTTCGGCTCCCCTTTGGCCTGCGACCGAAAGGGTGACCAGAGCGGCCTCGCGGACCTGGGCATCCTCATCAGCAAGCAGCGGCGCGACACACATCGCGTGTGCGGAAGTGTCCAGCAGCCCGAGGGCCTTCACCGCCATCCAGCGCAAATGGTGCTCCTCAGAGCTGAGCATCTCCACACACTGCTGGGCTGCGGGCTCGTCCAGACGGCGCAGGATTGCGACGACCTGGCGCTCACTTGACCAGCCGTGGTGGTCCAGATCCTCGAGGACGTTCGCAACGGCCAGAGCACCGAAGCCCACGACGACCTCAGCCTTGGCCTCGCGGACCTCGGGCACCTCGCTGTCGAGGTTCTGGAGTAGCGTGCCGATCGCCGGTGCATAGCGGAACCGCTGTAGGGCTCGCGCCGCTGCGATCCGGACGCCATCGACCGGATCTGACAGGTAGTCGAGGATCTCCGGCGCGGGCAGCGGGTCGCCGATCTCACACAGGGTCTCGATGACCCGGCGTCTGGCGGTCGCATCGGCTGCAGGCAGCATCTCCGTCAAGGGATCGACGGCGGCCTGACCGAAGGCAAGGAGGGTCTGCTGGACAAGGTCGATGCTGTTGGCCTCGCCGCGCTGGAGGTGCTGCAGCAGGTATGGCAAAGAGGCTTCGCCAATCCGCAGAAGCGCTCCTGCGCCAGCCTCACGGACCTGCGCGACGTCATCAGAAAGCAACTCGGCAAGGACTGGAGCGTCGTCGCCGGCCCCCAGGTGCCCAAGAGCCCGTGCTGCGGCCACTCGGAACTGCGGCTCGGAGGAGGTCAGGCATCCGCGCACGAGCGACATGCCAGTGGCTTCAGGCAACTCGAGAACCCGGGCGACGCGGGCATCCAGTTCGTCGGACTCGGTGACCAGGCGCTGCACGATGAGCGGATGGGCCACAGCGCCAAGGCCGTGTAGAGCGGAGACGACCGCCTCGTATACTCTCTCGTCGGGGTCGGCGAGGGCGTCCAGCAGCACGACGGCCACCTCGGCCGAGCGGTAGCGTGACAAGGCCCAGGTGGCAGCGACGCGGACCTGTGGCACCTCGTCGCGAAGCCTTGCCGTGAGAGGGGCGAAGTCTGCGTCACGGCGAACGCGTCCCAGGGCGAGGATGACCCCGGCGCGCATGGCTGGGTCGGTGTCGTCAAGGTGCTCGGCGGCGATGTCCAGGAACTCCTCGGACTGTGCAGCCACGGCTGCCATGTACAGCTTGGCCACATCATGATCCGGGTGCCTGAGGCCGTCGAGGAGCGGGACTGATAGGTGCGACGGAAGGGCTGCCAGTGCCAGGGCGGCTGCAGCACGCACCTCGGAGCTCTCGTCAACGACCAGGGCCAGAAGCTGCGGCGCAGCACGCTCCACCTTCATGTCTAGCAGCGTACGTGTCGCGAGAAGACGGCGCTCGGGACGCTTGTCGCCCAGCAGCTCCAGGATGGCCTCTTCGACGATGTCACCAAGAGTCGCCAGCGCCCGTGCCAGAGCCGGTGAGCTGGCCCAGCCCGGGTCCTCCATGCGCTCCAGGAGGAGGGGAACGGCCACTTCGCCGAAGCTGCAGATAGCCTGCAGTCGGGCATCACGCGAGGGCTCGGTGTCGCCGTCGATGCCGTCGAGGAGATCGGGAATCGCGGCTTCGTCATGGATGGTCCTGAGTGCGTTCGCCGCCGCAACGCGCATGCGCTCGTCGTTGTTGCGCAGCCACCCGACGAAGTGCGAGGCGCAGCCAATCGGGTTGATCCGCGCAATCACATCGATGGCGGCGTCACGACGTTCAACGGTCCGGTCTTCCGCAGCAGCCAGCAGTGGCGGGACGGCGCAGTCACCAAGTCGCTCCAGACAGTCACCGGCAGGAGTGACGAGGGCCTCGTCTCCCGTGGTCAAGGCAGACACCAGGGCGGCGACGGCGTTTGCCCCAGCTCGTACGAGAGCGTCGGCCGCTGCCTGCTGGACAGTCAGTTCCGGATCCGCGAGCAGAGAGGCCACCTGCGGGAAGGTGTCGGTATGGCCCAGGGCACACAGGCAGCTCACTGCTCCGGCACGACGCAGCGCCGTGGGTGAGGCGAGTGCGGTGAGCAGTGCCTGTGCTGCAACGTCGTCGAAGATGCTCAGCGCGCGGATGACCTGTGCGGGTGGCGCGACGAGGTTGGGCTCGAAGGCATCCAGGATCGCCTGGACTGCCAGGATGCCGTGATCGGCCAGAGCCTCGATGGCCGCCTCGCAGACCGTGCGGTCTTCGTCGTTGACCAGCGGAGCGGCAGTGGCGAGGTCGCCCATTCGCACTAGGATCTGGACCGCCAGGGCGCGTACCTGCGCCTCTGGATCGGTCGCGGCGATGGAGACGGCGAGGCGCGCAGTAGCGCCCCCGAGGGCTTCCAGACCTCGCAGGGCAGCCATACGCCCAGCCATCGGGGAGTCCACCGCGGCATTCGCGAGAGTCTGGAGCGCGGGCTCGCCAACGGACACCATCAGATCGACGGCGGCGTCTCGCAGGCTTGCCTCCTGGGAAGCCAGCTTCTCACCCAGGAGCGGCAGCGCGAGATCCACATGGTCAGTGAGGTAGTCGCGGGCGGCCTCTCCCAGGTCTCCGGAGATCGCGATCAGATCGACCACGAGCGGCACGCCGTCGCTGACCTGCATGCTCTGCAGGACCCGGATCGCCATGGCTCGGCGAGTGTCCGGCGCCTCAGTGAGGACGTCAAGGATCGCCGGCAAGGCGAGGTCTGTCATCCGCCCCAGGGAGGTGACAACGGATTCCCGCAGCACCGGGTTCGGATCATCCAGATGCTCGAGAAGGATCGGGATGGCTTCGTCGCCGAAGCTGACGATGGTGTCCTGGGCCGGAACGCGGACGCTATCATCACGTTCGGCCATGACCTGAACCAGGGGCTCGAGACACGTTGCGGAACCAACCTGGGCCAGCGCCGTGATGGCTCGGACCCGGAAGGGGCTGTTGAAGTCGAGTAGGAGCTCGACGAGAGGCTGTACCGACATCTCGCCCAGCAAGGCGAAACACTCACGGCCCAGCTCCTCGGCGGGAGCACTGTCGCCCAGGAACCCTCGAAGGACGTGAGGCAAGGCCTCCCGACCGAAGCGTCGGACGGCGGACCGCACGGATCCGCGCACCTCGTCGTCGAGGTCGCCCATCAGGCCGGGCAGCAGGTCAAGCAAGTCCTGGTGCTCAAGCGCTACCAGGCAGTTGATCGCCCCGGCTCGCACGTGAGCCGACTGCGAACGTGCCAGGTCCATCAGCCCGGCGGCGGCAGCATCCCCCATCGCGCGAAGTGTTAGCGTGACGATCGGCTCGGGAAGTCGACTGCGCAGGCTGTAGTAGTCGATCAGCGCGGTGAGCGCGTCGCGTCCATGAACCAGGAGCGAGTTGGCTGCGGCACTCCGCACCTCGGCGTCCGTGTCTGCAATGAGGCGGCACAGGGCGGATAGACCGTCCGCGGTCCGCACCAGCCCAAGCGCGCTCGCGGCATGGACCCGCACCACTCCCGCTTCGTCACGAGTGGCCTCAACGATCGGCTCGCGTGCGATCCCTGCCCCTGACAGGGCGAGGGCGTCCAGGGCAGCGACCCTGGCGACCTCCTCACCGGTGCTCAAGACTTCCACGAGGGCCTGCAGTCCAGTCGGACCAAGGGCGACACAGATGTCCGCCGCGATCCTCCGGAGCTCAGAGCGCTCGGCACGCAGCTTCTCAACTAGTGCGGGGAGAGAGAGAGCGGGCAGTTGGAGAGCGAACTCCCGTGCGGCCTCTCCCACAGGCGCCGGTGTGTCAAGCAGCTCGAGAACCGGAGCGGCCGCCTCAGGTGCGGCAATCCTCTGCAAGGCCTGAACCGCGGCTGCCTGCCGTGGCGGCGTGTCGTGCGAGAGGATCTGCACCAGGGCTGGAGTGGCGGCTGCCGGGATCGTGGCCAGGGCAGCAGCGACTGCTTCGCCCAGTCCCGCGACGGTCGTCTCCAGATGGTTCAGGAGAGCGTTGAGGGCACGGTCGCCCAGATGCGCCACAGCGTCGCTGGCCAGGGCAGCAACCCGTGAGTCTGCGTCAGCCATGGCGAGAACGATGGGCTCCAGCGCTTCAACGGTGCCCAGGTCAACCAGGGCACGAAGGACTGCGAGACGAACCCGGCTGTCTTCGTCGGCAGCGGCCCGAGTGAGAGCCCCAAGAGAGGCCTCGTGTCGCATCTCACCCAGGGTCCGTGCAGCGGCGGCACGTGCCAGTGGTTCGCGGTCGACGAGCGCGCCCTCGACCACAGCAACAGCCGGTTCACCGAGGCGCGCCAACACATGACCAGCGTCCTCACGGACGCGGTCACGGCGGTCGGCCAGAAGCTCCGCGACGGGCGACACCGCGTCAGACCCGAACTCCACCAGCCGCTCAGCGGCAGCCTCGACGACCTCGCGGTCTTCATCACGCAGGCACCCGACGATGGGTGGAACGGACTGCGAAGGTGGGAAGAAGCGCAACCCACGCAAGCCGACCAGCCGCTCGCTGACCTCCGGGGCGCCCAGGGCGTCGAGCAGTGCAACTCGCGCGTTCTCGCCGAAGGTCACCAGGGCCCTGGCGGCAGCCTCCTGTAGCTGAAGGCTGGCGTCGGCCAGGCAGTGCATGAGCGCCGGAACGGCATCGCGGTGCCCAAGGCTGGTCAGAGTATCGGCGGCCGCTTCGCGAACTCGCGGGCTTTCATCAATGAGAAGAGCGCCGACCGCGTCGACTGCGCCAGTGTAGCCCAGAGAGGCGATCGCTGACAGCGCCGCAATCCGCACCTCGGACTCTGGGTCGCCCAGGCAAGTTGCCAACGCCTTGCCCGCGCGTCTGTCGGCGAGTGCAGTCAGGGCCTCGATCGCAGCCAGTCGTAGCACGGACGCCTCTGCCGTCAGCGTTCTCTCCAGGGCATCGAAGGCCTCGCCCGAGGAGATGCGACCAAGGAGGCGGATCGCCACGAGCTGCAGCTCAACGTCCGGCGCGGCCAGCAGGCTTGCTACAGCGCCGGCAGCAGGCGCGCCGATCTCACAGAGGCACTCCTCGGCGACCAGCTTCAGCTCGCTGTCGGGGTACGAAAGGCCGACAACCAGATAGCGGATGGCACGTTGCCCGGCGGTCGCTCGCAGCAGATGTGCCGCGGTTACCCGCTGGGCGGTAGTCGGCGAGTGATGCCCCTGCCAGATCTCGACGGCCAGCGCAGCGGCCTGCTTGCGGAAGGTCTCCAGTTCTTCATCCTCAGAATCGGCCACGACAAGCTGCAGGACCCGGAGGGCCGTCTCGGGATCGTCAGCCTGCGCGGCCTGCCCGGCCTCGATCAGTTGTGCCTGGAGACGCCGTCGCAGAACCAGAACGCTTGTCGGGATACCACGCCTTCGTGAGCGCGCCAGGGCCGACCGCAGCTCAGGCCACTGGAACCGGAGATGAGGTGGGTCGCCCTGGGGCACGAGATCGAGGACCGGCGCGCCCTGACGCAACTGCAGGAGCTGCTCCGCGAACTCCTCCGGCGTCGCGACAGCGTTCTCAATCTGCAGGCGCCGCTCGAGATCGGAGAGGTGGATGTAGCCGCCTGCAGGCCAGTCAACCAGTGCGGAGAGCAAAGCGTTGCAGCGAGGCAAGGCAAGGCCCTCGAGCTCATCGGCGATGGTGCGGGTACCCAGGGCCTCCCACTCCACCGGTCCGATCTCCGACAGACCAGCCGCCTCCGCCCGTGAGGCAATGCTGCGCATCGCTGCCCGCAGGACGTGGAGGTTGCCACGTGCCCGGGCTGCGGCAACCGGCCGCACCGTCGGCGAGAAGGGAAGCCCAGTCGCCGAGTCCGAACCCAGGACGAGCTCGATCAGCTTGTCGACCGGCTCCCCCACCGGGAAGTGGAGCAGTCCACTACGAGCCAGACCCTCCAACCTGGAGGACTGGAAACCGGAGCGCAACTCCACGAGGGTCAGGCAGTTGCGGAGCTGCCGTCGTCCCTGCTCGAGGAGGGTTGAGACGTAACCGAAGACGTCGAGGCTAGCGGGTGCGTCGAGATGTGCGTTTAGCCCTGAGAAGGCCAGCACTGTCGCGACTTGGCCCGCCTGGGCCTGCAAGTCGACTGCGGCGAGAAGTTGCGGCAGCAGCTCAGGATCGGCCGAGGGCTTGACTGCATCGGTGAGCGTCAACTGGGGATGGAGCTCAATCAGGCGCTGCGAGACGCGCCCGGCAAGACCTGCGGGAGTGAAGTAACGGTCGACGTGGACATGCAGGGCGATGTGTCCGGCGGCCCTGGCTTCGTCGATGAGCGCACCAAGTAGCCAGCTCTTGCCGCGCCCCGGTGGACCAACGACGATCGCCGTCTGCGCCGTACCGGAAGAGGCTGCCGCGAGCAACCGGATGAACTGCTCGCTTTCGGCCGGCCAGTACTGGGCGGCGCCACTTGCCGCGGACTTCTCGGAGACCGAGGCGGCTTCGTTGCCTAGATTGAGGATGTCGGATTCTGCCATCTGCGTTCAGTACCCGTGGATCAGTGTGAGAGCGGTTGTTCGGCTGGGCACGAAGCGTCTGGCGCGGGTAGAGGGGTGGATGGCCGGTGGCCATCCACGGAGGCGGAGTTTGCCCCACACCGCCTGCCGTGGTGACCCCCCACCCGGCTCAGAGGCTGTTGGGACTTGCAGGAGTTGCCAGCAATGCGTCCGTATTCTAAACGAAAATGAAAGGTAAAATCAAGAGTTGCTCATGAAATTCTATAGAGACTCTCCAGAGGCGCTTCCGGTCCGTGGTAAGAGCGCGAAGGGCGGGAGATCGGTCAGGTGGAGCAGCGAGGCGGTTACTTATCGTAATATAGATTCTGGGGCTTATCTGTCCACGGAGCTTGAGGAGCGACCTACCTGCCCTCCGGGTAGCCTCGATTGACGAAACGAGCCGGTGCACAGAGATGCGCACCGGCTCGCGGCAGGTCGGAACTCAGCTAAGGACTAGCCCAGATTGTAGAAGGCCTCGATCCCGGGGTAGACGCCGATCTCACCAAGCTGCTCCTCGATGCGCAGCAGCTCGTTGTACTTGGCGACGCGGTCCATGCGGGAGGGCGCGCCGGTCTTGATCTGCCCGGCGTTGGTGCCGACCACGATGTGGGCGATGGTCGCATCGTCGGTCTCGCCACTGCGGTGCGAGACCACGGCGGTCATCTTCGCGCGCTTGGCCATCTCGATGGCTGCGAGGGTCTCGGACAGCGAGCCGATCTGGTTGACCTTGATCAGGATCGCGTTGATGGCGCCGCAGTCGATGGCCTGCTTGAGATACTTGGTGTTGGTGACGGTCAGGTCGTCGCCAACGATCTGGACCTTGTGCCCGATCTTGTCGCGGAGCTTGGGCCAGTTCTCCCAGTCGTTCTCGTCAAGACCGTCTTCGATGGAGATGATCGGGTAGCGCTCGACGAGGTCGGCGTAGAAGTCGATCATTTCGGCGGAGGTCAGCTCTTTGCCCTCGCCAGCGAGGACGTACTTGCCCTTGTCGGAGTCGAAGAAGGAGCTGGCCGCCGGGTCGAGAGCGATCCGGACCTGCTCGCCAGGGGTGTAGCCGGCCTTCTCGATGGCCTCGAGGATAACCTTGAGGGCGTCCTCGTTCGACTGCAGGTTCGGGGCGTAGCCGCCCTCGTCGCCGACGCCGCAGGCGAGACCGCGGTCCTTGAGGACCTTGTTCAGCGCGTGGAAGACCTCGGCACCGCAGCGCAGGCACTCGGAGAAGCAGCAAGCGCCGACCGGCATGATCATGAACTCCTGCAGGTCGACGTTGTTGTCCGCGTGGGACCCGCCGTTGAGGATGTTCATCATCGGGACCGGAAGGGTATGGGCGTGTACGCCGCCGATGTACTGGTAGGGCGGCAGGCCCACGGCGTTCGCTGCGGCCTTGGCGACAGCGAGGGAGACGCCGAGGATGGCATTGGCGCCGAGGTCGGACTTGTTCTCGGTGCCGTCGAGCTCGATCATAGCAGCATCGATGGCGGTCTGGTCGATTGCGTCCCAGCCGACGAGCTCGGGGGCGATCTTCTCGTTAACGTTGTCTACGGCTTTGAGGCGACCCTTGCCACCGAAGCGTTCCTTATCGCCGTCGACGAGCTCCAGGGCCTCCCTCTCTCCGGTCGAGGCACCGGAGGGCACTGCTGCGCGGCCGGTAGCGCCGCCGATCAGTTCAACGTCGACTTCCACGGTCGGGTTGCCGCGCGAATCCAGGATCTCGCGTGCGAAAATGCTCTCAATATAGGTCATCGTGGCTCACCCATTCCTATGCACGATACCTCGGCAGGAGCACCCCGGAGGCAAGCAAGGCCTCAGCATCTGGTGGCCTTGCGGCGTCCCGGCACGGGGCTCCGAAGGAGGTTCATCCCTCAAACAGCTAAGTCAAATCGTCTCTGGCAATCAGCGGTGTCCGGACTGAGGAGCGGTCGTCGCGGCCGCAGGTGGTGCGTTGCGGTTATCCGCCAGGTCGTGTGTGGTAACGAGGGCTTCGCCTGGCGTATCCGGCGTCCCCGCCCAATGACAAGCCGGACCCTACACAAAACGAGCAACGCCAGGGGGAGGACGGGCCTCCCCCTGGCGTACAGAGGCTTATTCGCCGACGGTGTTCTTGTCGTCCTTGTCCTTGATCGCTGCCTGGGCAGAGGCGAGGCGGGCGATCGGGACGCGCAGCGGCGAGCACGACACGTAGTTCAGGCCGACCCTGTGGCAGAACTCGACGGACGCGGGATCTCCGCCGTGCTCTCCGCAGATACCGAGCTCGAGCTTCGGGTTGGTGCCGCGACCGAGCTCAACAGCCATCTTCACGAGCTTGCCAACGCCCTGCTGGTCCAGCGTCTCGAAGGGGCTGACCTGGAAGATGCGCTTCTCGATGTAGTCGCCGAAGAACTTGCCCTCGACGTCGTCGCGGGAGAAGCCGAAGGTGGTCTGGGTCAGGTCGTTCGTACCGAAGCTGAAGAACTTGGCCTTCTGCGCAATCTCATCGGCGATCAGGGCAGCACGCGGCAGCTCGATCATCGTACCGATCATGTACTCGACTTCGACGCCCTTCTTGGCCATGACTTCCTTGGCGATCCGCTCGGTGTACTCGAAGCAGATCTCGAGCTCGCCCTGGAGGCTGACCAGCGGGATCATGACCTCAGGCTTCGGGTTGAGGCCCTTCTTCTTAAGGTCGCAAGCGGCCTCGAAGATGGCGCGCACCTGCATCTCGTAGATCTCGGGGAAGGTGACGCCGAGGCGGCAGCCACGGTGACCGAGCATCGGGTTGGACTCGTGCAGGGCCTCGGTCATCTCGACGACCTGCTTGGGCGTCTTGCCGATGGCTGCGGCGACTTCGGCCACCGCTTCCTTCTCGCGCGGCAGGAACTCGTGCAGCGGCGGGTCGAGCAGGCGGATGATGACGGGCATGCCGTCCATGGCCTTGAGGATGCCGGTGAAGTCCTTGCGCTGATGCGGGAGGAGCTCCTTGAGGGCGACGGTCTCGCGCTGCTCAGCGGTCTCGCCGAGGATCATCTTGCGGAAGCTCAGGATGCGCTCCTCATTGAAGAACATGTGCTCGGTGCGGGTGAGGCCGATACCCTCGGCGCCAAGAGCGATGGCCAGAGTGCTGTCTTCGGGCGTATCGGCGTTGGCGCGCACACCCATGGTCCGCGCATTGTCCGCCCAGCTCATCAGCCGGGTGAAGTAGACATACATCGGGTCCTTCTGGGACTTCTTGTCGCCACGGAGGCCACGGATGATGACGGACTCGCCGAGGCGGACTTCGCCACTCATGACCTCGCCGTCGCCGCCGTCGATGGAGATCCAGTCGCCTTCCTTGACGACGGTCGTGCCGCGGGCGACGAACTGCTTCTTCTTCTCGTCGATCTCGATCTCGCCGCAGCCGACGACACACGGGGTGCCCATCTGGCGACCAACAACAGCAGCGTGGGAGGTCTTGCCGCCGAAGGAGGTGAGAATACCCCTGGCTGCCTTCATGCCGCGGATGTCTTCCGGCGAGGTCTCGGTGCGGACGAGAATGACGCGCTCGCCCTGCTCGGCCCACTTCTCGGCGTCGCTGGCGTGGAAGACGACCTTACCGGCTGCCGCGCCTGGCGAAGCGTCGACGCCCTCGGCGATGACAGGGTGCTTCTTGCGGGACGCCGGGTCGAACTGGGGATGCAGGACCTGGTCGAGCTGATCCGGCGGGACGAGCATGACGGCCTCGTCCTCGGTGATGCGCTCCTCATCGTGGAGGTCTACAGCGATCTTGAGGGCGGCCTGCGCGGTCCGCTTGCCATTGCGGGTCTGCAGCATGAAGAGCTTGCCCTTTTCGATCGTGAACTCCATGTCCTGGACGTCCTTGTAGAAGGCTTCCAGGCGCGCGCAGATGTCGACGAACTGGTCGTAGCACTTCTTGTCGATCTTCTCGAGTTCGGCGATCGGCACGGGGGTGCGGATGCCGGCCACAACGTCCTCGCCCTGGGCGTTCTGTAGGTACTCGCCGTAGAGGACCTTCTCACCGGTTGCGGGGTCGCGGGTGAAGGCGACGCCCGTACCGGAGTCTTCGCCCATGTTGCCGAAGACCATGGTCTGCACGTTGACAGCAGTGCCCCAGTCGTGGGGGATCTTGTTCATGTTGCGGTAGGCGATTGCGCGGTCATTCTCCCAGGACTCGAAGACGGCGCGGACACCCTCCATGAGCTGCTCTTCGGACTTGTGCGGGAAGGGCTTGCCGACTTCCTTGCTGTAGACCTTCTTCTCCATCGCGACGACCTTCTTCAGGCCCTCGACGGAGACTTCGGTGTCCTCGGTGACGCCCTCTTCCTTCTTGACCTCGGTGAAACACCCCTCGAAGAGCTCGCGCTTGACGCCCATGACGACGTTACCGAACATCATGATGAGGCGCCGATAGGCGTCCCAGACGAAGCGCTCGTTGCCGGTGATGGCGATCATGCCGTCGGCAACTTCGTCGTTCATGCCAAGGTTCAGTACGGTGTCCATCATGCCGGGCATCGAGGAACGAGCGCCGGAGCGCACGGAGACGAGCAACGGGTTCTGGGGGTTGCCGAACTCCTTGCCGGTCTCGGCCTCGAGCTTGCGCATGCAGGCAAGGATGGCGTCCTTGAGGCCGGCGGGGTACTTACCACCGAGCCTGGTGAACTCGTTGCACATCTCAGTGGTAACGGTGAAGCCCTGCGGAACCGGCAGCTTGGCGCGGGTCATGATGTTGAGGTTGGCGCCCTTGCCACCCAGCAGGTTCTTGAGGGCCTCGCCCTCGTGCTTCAGTTCCTTCTCCAGCTCCGTGGTGTCGTCGCTGAACATGTAGACGGGCTTGTACTTCGCCATCTAGGGTCCTCCCTATCCAGTTGTGGGCTCGGATCTCTTGTCGCGAATGCTCCGAGTTGATATGGTTCGACGGCGTTCGCCGGTCTACTGACCTGGGCGACGCCCAGTGATGCACAAGGTTACGTAACGTCGCGTCTCAGAGTTCGACTTCCAGCTTTTCTGTTCGCAAGAGCTTTGCGTAGTCTTCTCGCGTTGCTTTGGGCACAGGCCGCAGGGGTACTTGCAGCACCTCGTACTCGCTGATGCGCAGCCCGAGCTTCAGTGTTAGCCGGTCGCCGACCCGGACTTCGGCTGCGGGCTTCGCCGGTTTGCCATTGAGCTCGACCAGCGACTCATCGCACGCCGTCTTGGCGACGGTGCGGCGGACGATGAGGCCCGTGTTTCGCAGGAACTGGTCCAGACGCAAGCTACTCCGCCTTCTTCGCAGCGTCCCAGAGTGCGTCCATCTCCGCAAGGTCCATTCCGTGCAGGTCCTTGCCGGCAGCCTGCGCGGCGTCTTCGACATACCGGAAACGTCCGTAGAACCGCTCGCAAGCCATCCGCAACGCCTGCTCGCTGTCGACTTTGAGGAAGCGGGCCACGTTGACAACGGCGAAGAGCAGGTCACCCAGCTCGTGCGCAAGCGCCTGGCTGTCGCCGGTCTTCTGTGCCTGCTCGAGCTCGGCCAGCTCTTCACGGACCTTGGCAAGCGGACCGGAGATGTCCTCCCAGTCGAAGCCGACCTTGGAGGCCTTCTTCTGCAGAGAGGTTGCCCGCATCAGGGCGGGGAGCGCCGGGGGAACGCCGTCGAGGGCCGACTCCCGCTCGCCGTTCTCCGCTTCCATCCGTTTGAGCTGTTCCCAGTTGGTGACTACTTCGTCGCTGTCGCGCACCTCCACATCACCGAAGACGTGCGGGTGTCGGAAGGTGAGCTTTTCGCTGATGCGCCTGCAGACGTCCTCGATGCTGAAGTTGTGCTCTTCGTCGGCCACCTGGGCGTGGAAGACAACCTGCAGCAGGACGTCGCCCAGTTCGGCACAGAGCTTCTGGGGGTCGCCGCTGTCAACGGCCTCCAGCGTCTCATAGGCTTCCTCGAGCAGGTAGGGCTTGAGGGTTTGGTGGGTCTGCTCGCGGTCCCAGGGACAACCTTCCTCCGCACGGAGGCGGGCCATGATTCGTACGAGCTCGTCAAACTGCTTCATGTGCAAGGCCAGTCCTGTCGCAACGTTGGGCGCCCGCCTCTGTCAATGGCGGACGCCCGGAAACCGATCAAGGTCGGGTATGGCATGGAGGGGAGCTGACTGCGAACTAGCGGCCCTGCGGCGCCGGCTGCTGCCCCTGCGGCTGAGCTTCGTTTGACCCCGCGGCGGGCGCCCCGGCTCCACCGGTGCCGAACTGCGGGAGGGCACTCTTGGGCTTGAACTTCTCGTTGAGGTCCGCGTACTTGGGGTCAACGATGTTAACGTTCGCCTTCGAGAGAAGTTCCTGAAGCAGCTCGGGGCCGGCCTTCGCCTGACTGGCCTTGTACATCTCCTCGATCTTCTGGCGGTCGCGGTCGAAGTCAGCCTTCTGCGCAGGCGTGATGCTCTCGAGCTTGACGATGTACCATCGGCCCTGAGAGGTGATCGGCGCGCTCACGCTGCCCGGCTTGAGAGTGCGCAGTGCCTCAGCAACCTCTGCCGGGGAAATGGCCTGCCAGGGAAGCGGAGAGACCTTACCGCCACGATCGCGGGTATCGGAGACGCTGTCCTGCTTGGCAAGATCGGCGAAGTTGGCGTTAGGCTTGGCCACCGACGCGGCGACGCGCTTCGCGACGTCTTCCGAAGCGACGACGATCTCACTGTAGTTGACCATCTCTGGCCGATCGAGCTGCATCTTGTACTGCTCGAAAAAGGCGCGCAGCGCCTTGTCGTCGACTTTGACGTCCTTCGTGGCCAGCATCTCAAGCTTGAGGTTCGAAGCAATCTGGTCACGGAGGTCCTGCTCGGTCATGCCCTGAGCGGTCAGAGCCTTGTTGAGACCCTCTGCCCCGCCAAGCCGCTCTTTGAGCGTGTTGATCTGCTCGGTGATCTTTGCTTCCGGAATGGTGAGTTTGGCGGCGGTGAAGGCATCGTCCAGCAACTGACGCTGCACCATCGCTACCAAGGCGTCACGTCCGGATTCCTTCTCGAGTCGGTCGAGGAATTCCTTACGGGTGATCTTCTTCCCGTTGACCACGGCAATCGGTTGGTTCCCGCAGCCTGCCAGGACGAGGAGGGAGCATGCTACGAGCAGCCCCGCTCCGATCAGCCTCATGTACCTTGACAATACAGACAACTCCCTTCGCAATGGGACAGCCGTCCAGAACAACCACGCGATTATAGCATACGGCTCCCAGCGATACAAACAAAAGTTGCCTTCCCAAGGTGCCCGTGGCCAGCGCTTCCGGCGGTCTGGCGGAGCCCTGATCGAGGCGGCACCCAGTTCGGTGCAGGCATGAGGGCAGGCTGCGAGCGGACGCCACGGAGTCGCAGGAGTAGGCCCCATGAGGGCAGATCGCCCCTGGGGCCCAGAAAGGGACGGACACCTCTAGTGAGGAACGGCCACAAGCAGCTCGCGGGCCGCGACGCCTCGTAGCCTGGCGATTGCCTGACTGTGGATCTGGCAGACCCGTGATTCGGTGACTCCGAGTACAGCACCGATCTCCTTGAGGGTCAGCCCCTCCTGGTAGTACATGCCGACGACCTGTCGCTCGCGCTCGGGCAGACGCTCGACGGCTCCGACCAGCACCCTCCGCACGTCCTCGTTCTCGACCTGCAGGGCCGGATCCGCAAACTCGCCGCAACCGTCCTGACGCGTGCTGGGCGGCTCGCGCTCGTCGTCGACTCCCGCGAGGGTCTCCTCGAGGGATAGCACGGCTGCTGCGCTTGTTTCGTCGAGAAGCTTGCGGTACTGGTCGATGTCGACGCCCATCGCCTCGGCGATCTCGGCCTCGGTCGGCGCCCGGCCCAGCTCGTACTCAAGGCCGGCCGACAGGGTCGCCAACTCCCTGGCCCTTCTCCGTACACTTCGTGGTGCCCAGTCCTTGGAGCGAAGCCACTCCATGATCTCGCCCTTGATCACCGAACTGGCATAGGTTGCGAGCTTCGCTCCGCGTCCTGGGTCATAGCGGTCGACTGCCTTGATCAGCCCCAGGATACCCGCACTCACCAAGTCTTCCCTTTCGACAGTCTCCGGCAGGTGTGCACCAATGCGCCCGACAATCTGGTGCACAAGACGAATATGATCGGCGATGAGACGCTCACGTTCGGCGCGAGTCACCGGCCGTCCCCCCTGGGTGGTCTGCGTCAAATGGCCAAGTGCGGTCTTCGGCGGGTGGGTCGGGTTCGACGTCGACCGAGCTGCCCCAAGCCCGGACCAATCCCCGACTGCCGCCGGCGCCGCAGAGAATAGCCACAACTTAGACCATATTACACTTCTCGCGACATGACATCAGCTTCAGACATACAGAGAATAGGCGCTTTGCTCTGTTTTGTCAACCACTCACTTCCAGAATGTATCCACTGTTGCTTGTCACGTACGTAAGGAGGCCGTTCTTTGACACAAATGCGTTATCGAGACATGCAGTCCGTCGATTGGGGTCGTGATAGCTGGGGACGTGACACGTCCGGGGGTGGCATGGGCAACCAGACGCACTGGTACCAGGCAAGGGGAAAGGGCAGAGAGAGGGCTTCTGGGGTCGGTGATCAGTGTTAGGCCGCAGCGCCAATCCTGCTGCAGTTGCTGTGCAGGGGCGCTAACCGGAGCGTGATGCCCACCCACTCGCCAAGGGGTTCGACAGCCCCACCATGCTGAGCGATGAGGCTGCAGACGGAGAGTAGCGGCAGTCGGTGCCAGGGCAGACCGGAGCTGTCAACGGGGAGCCCGGGGCCTGCTTCTGGGGCTTCGGCCAGCATGGTCAGCGTGGTGTCATCGGAGGGGCTAACCGGCGATGCCTCCATGAGTCTGGCAGTGACCTGCCCTCCCGGGGGCGTGATGCTTACGAGGACGTGCAGCACACATCGAACAGCATGGTGCAGGGCCTGCGGAACGCCTGCCACCATCACCGGCTCCGAGGCAGTGAGCAGCGTGGTCGTTACCTGGCGCGAACCGCTCAGCGGGGACAAGTCGGCAGCGGCCCCGCGCAGAACCCGCGCGAGGTCGACGGGCTCCATGGGCGCGTCCTGGAGCTGCTCCTCGTCCGCCAGCATGACCAGGCTCTCCAGACCCCAGGCGATGGTCCGTGCCTGATCAGACACGACGCCTGCCAGCCTGGCGCGCATCCTGGGGTCGTCCCGCTCGGCAAGGATCTCGGCGGCCATCTGGATTGCCGTCAGCGGCGACCGCAGATCGTGGGCGAGCATGTGGGCGAAGTCACGATCAATGAACTGCGGGCATTGCAGGCCAGGAAAGGCATGGCGCCCTGTGGCCTGGTCGCCTGCCAGTGGGTCGTCCGCGTCATGCTTCAGCAGGGCAGCAGTCGGGCGAGGCATTCGCAAGCATCCGTTCCATGGCGGTTCTGGCTGAAGTACTACACCTCCTATCGGTGAGCGAGGACCATGCCTGAACCAACGGCGGCGTAACGGAAGCGTTGCGGAAAGACTCCAGGGAGTCTGCCCGGACCTTAGTGCGTACGGGTCAGCAGGTCGTGCAGCGCGGGCAAGGTGTCGAGGAAGTTGCCCGCCACCATGTAGCCCTGTCCGCCGAAGGCCTGCGGGATCCGCGTCACCACGCTCTTGATGTCCCTGTAGTAGAACTTGTGCTTCGAAGGGTCGACGATATCGTCTGGGGCTCCCGTGCGCAGATCGAAGTTGGCGGTGATAAGCCCCGTGGGGGCCTTCCCAAGATTGGCGGCCATCGACACCGTCTTGAGGAGGACCTCCGGGCCGGTCACGGCCGACCCAACGTTCAGGACCACTCCCCCACCGGCCAGATGAGTGACGTGCTCGGCGAACACTCCCAGGTCGCGACCGCTGCAGCCGCCCTTCGCCTCGCCGTCGAACTCTGGATGCTGGTCGATGATGTCCGTGCCCAGGGTTGCGTGGACCGTCGCCGGGACGCCGAGGGCGTAGGCCTGCCCCAACAGGCTGAAGTCGCGGTGCGGGCAGTCGACCCCGAGCGGGGCGCCTGTGGCGATCAGTCGTCCCAGGCTCTCCCCGTACCCTAGTCGTTCGCGATTGCCGGCTTTGAGGGCAAGGTTCATGTAGCGGCCGGTCTCCTCCGCCATCCCGAACAGACCCTTGGGCAGGGCGTTCGGCACGCTCTCGCTGGTCTCACCGATCAGCGAGAGCTCGAAGTCGTGGATGGAGCCGGCTCCGTTCGTTGCGAGAAGCGTGATGATCCCGCGCCGCATCAGATCGATGAGCAAGGGTGACTGCCCCAGCTTGATACAGTGGGCTCCCGTGAACAGGATGACGGGCAGGTTGCGGGACCGCGCTTCGAGAACGCGCTGGGCAACTTCCTGCAAAGTATCGTCCTGCCAACGCTGAGCCGCACCGGCGGTTGCCTCAGGCGAGACCAACTGGTGGAGCTTGAGCACATTGGGGCGCTCGGCCAGCGGGTAAGTCTTCACCTGTGACCAGTCGAAGAAGGGGTATCGGCCGGCATACTCCATGGGTAACGTCTCCTCTAGGCCGGAGGGCCTGGTTCTGATGGCGGTTCAAGGGGCAGCTTCTGCCCACGCAGCCTTGCCGCCGTGCGTCGCAGAGCCCGAGCCGCGCGTCGGGCAGTGCGAGTTGTCGTTCGTCCTGCCGCGACCGAGACGACGCGGAAGGAGTACTCGAGCCCCAGGAAGGGGTTCACTGATCGCACGTGACTGAGCACGCGGATCATGTGGCGGACGGATTTGGCCTTGGGTTCCTCAACCTTCTGGAACCTCCGCGAACCCAGCCAGCGAGTGGTGCTGGAGGCCAGGAAGATGAAGTGGTAGTTGAGGAAGGTAAAGTCCCCCACGTGCAGTGCCAGGTGTTCGGTATGCTGCAGGATATACCCCGCGATAACCGGCATGATCAGGCTGGGAAGTCCGCCGAGCGCATAGTAGATGGCGATGTACACGGACTTGCGCTTCTGCGGCGTGATCTTGAAGACCATGTTCATCTCGGCGAGGGAATACCCGGACCAGGAGGCGCCGCCGATGGCATTGGCCAGTAGGAAGGGCCACCAGGCACCGTTCGCAGTCAGCGCCCAGAAGACCGGCATGAGGCTCACTCCGGTCAGGCAGGCGGACATGACGGGGCGACTGCCGAAGTGGTCGTTCAGCCTTCCCCACAGCCGGACCATGAAGAGACTTCCCGCCGAGCTGACTGCACCGAACAGCCCCATCAGCCAGTAGGGCAAGTCCATGACCTTGATCATGTACACCGACACAAAGGGGCTGGCGATCCAGACCCCGCTGGTGACCAGAGCCGAGAAGGTGACGAAGTTGCGGAAGTTGGCGTCGCTCCAGGCCTCGCGCACAGCGGAGAGGAAATGGAGGCGATCACCCTCCTCCTCGCCACCCCGGATGGGCGGCTCCGGACAGCGGATGAGCGTGTACCAGCTCACCAATCCACAGGCGAGAGCGATGGCGAAAACGATCAGGAAGCTGCCGGGGCTGTCCTTGCCGTGCTGGACCTTCCATATGTCGACGAACTTGCCCGCAACGAAGGCCACGATGGCCGAGACCGTGCCGGCCCAGAGGGTCCGTCGGGCGAAGTAACGGCCGCGGATCCGTGCCGGGACAAGGTCGGCCATCCAGGCGAACCAGCTCACCGAGGCAAAGCCTGCCATGAGCGCCGACAGAACTGAGACGAGGGAGAGAACAATCAGCGCCTTCGGGGAGACGCCGCGCTGGTAGCCAATCAGTGGGAGCGCAAGCACGAAGAGCCACAGCATGCGCGCCGGTCCAAAGACCCAGACGCTGATCCTCTTGCGAACCTGGTGGCGCTCAACGAAGTAGGACCCAAGCGGCTGCATCAGCGCCGATAGCCGAGGGAGGCCGGACAGGAGACCGATGATGGTATCGGTCGCACCGAGGAGGAGAGCGAAACCCGTCAGGAAGACGCCGCTCGTGAGAGCGCCCATGGTCGACGAGAGGACGCCATCCCACACGATCCAACGCATCCCCGCTTCGCGCTCACGGTCGGGAAGGCCGGGCCGAGGAGTGGTCGTAGCCTGTGGCTGAGCTGATGGCTTCTGGGGCTCGATGCTGGTCACGGGAAAGGCCGACCTCAGAGAAGCAGTGTCTCACAGGCGACCTATCATGGACCACTCGCCCGCAAAAGGCAAGCCTTGTCGGAGGGTATCCGTGAGCGATCTTTGGGCCTGCGGAAATGGACCTCGTGGCAACGCTTGACAGGGCCAGGGAGCCATGGTATATTTGCCAACCGTCGACTGGTGCCCCCATAGTCTAGCGGTCAGGACGGCGGGTTCTCAGCCCGTTAGCCGGGGTTCGAATCCCCGTGGGGGTACCATCAGAAGCCTATGAGACGCCTGGTTGCCGACTTGTAGCTGTACTGGTGAGGGTCTGGTCGGGCGCCGGCCTTCGTATGAAGTCGCGCGCACGCGCGGCTTTTTTTGTTCTGGGGCGGGGGTACACGGCCGTCTCCTTCGGTGCTCTCCCCTTACTCGCAAGTGCTGGGAAGGGGCGCCGCGTGGGTTTCCTGCCGGTCCTGCGGCAGGGCTGCGGCCCCAGTACGGAGAGTGATCATGCGCGGTATAGTCCTCGCGGGCCTTCTGGTCTGCACTCTAGGCATGTCCTATGCGGCAGTTGGCGACCTTCCGGCGCAGTATCCAACTGAGCCGGACGAGGCCGTAGCTATGTTCCTCTATGCTCGCGAAACCCTCAAGCCAGCGACACCCACCATCGGTGAAGGCGAGATCCGTCCGGCAGACTACACCAGCAAGGCCGTGGAACTGCAAGCCAACCTGGCCGGCCGCATCGTCGTGAATGCGCACGACCCCGCGGCTCGCTCCGTGATCGTGCGGCTCGCACTGCTCAATGGCCAGTGCATCAACGTCAACTCCACCAGCGAGCTGACCGGCATGCAGGAAGGCGACAGCGTTCGGGCTGTCCTGGATGTCCCACCGGCGCCTGAACTGGAGTTGCGGTTCCGCCTGCGCGGCATTGTCCTCGAGTACGATCTGCCCCGCGCAGCGTCGCTGGCCCCGGCAGCGAAGCCGGCATCCCCGGCCCAGAGCACTCCCGCACGAGCCGCTTCTTCGGCTCCTGCTACCACGGCCGCCGCCGGTTCAGCCCTACCGCCCGAGTACCGGGATGATCGGGTTGCGGTCCAGGTACCGTCACTGGCCAGGTTCGCGGTGCCAACTCAGCGCACCCCTCGCACTGGTCAGGAAGGCGCCTGGGACCCCGTGGGCAACGTTGGATACCCGGTAATCGACCAGCGCAAGCTGGAGGTGTGGACCAACTGGATTCGGCGCTGCAACTCCAAGCTCAGTGAGCGCCAGGCGGACTGGATCTGCCGCTGGGTGATCTATTACTCGGCCGTCAACGGCGTCGACCACCGGCTGATGTTCGCCATGATGAAGTGCGAGTCGGACTTCGATCCGTTCTGCGTCTCACGTGCGGGTGCCGTGGGCCTCACACAGCTCATGCCCTGCAACCTGGAGGACTTTCGCGTCGCGAACAAGTGGAACGTGCAGGACAACATCCGGGCCGGCGTCGAGCACTTCGCCGAGATGCTCAGGATGTGGTCGGGACGCAGCAACTACGAGCAGTTCGCTCTTGCGGCGGCCTCCTACAATGCCGGCCCAAACCGTGTGAAACGGTGCGGCGGTATCCCCGACATCACGGAGACCAAGAACTACGTCAAGAAGCTCGGCGACCTCTTCTACCAGTTGTGTAAGGACGGGTACCCGTAGACGCGTGGCCGGGGCCAAAGCCTCACCCGGAAACAACTACCCCAGACACAAACAGGGCGGCCTCGAATAGAGGTCGCCCTTTGCTTTGTATGGGAAGCTTGCGCGGAAGACTAGCGTGCGGCGGCAACGAACTGTGCGAACAGCTTTCGGGCGCCCTCATCGAGGCCCACGAGATGCTCCGGGTGACACTGCAGCCCCAGGCAGAAGGCGGCATCTCTACGCTCGATGGCCTCGATGACGCCGTCCGGGGCAGTTGCAGCAACCTCGAAGCCCGCTGCCACGTCGCGCACGGCCTGGTGGTGGAAGCTGTTCACCCTCCAGGACCTCTTCCCCAGTATCCCCTCGAGGCGAGATCCCGACACCACCTCAACACTGTGCGTCGCATGCGAGGTCGGCGCGCTCTGAGCATGCTTGATTGCGCCCTCTACCTCAGTCGGGATGTCCTGAACGAGCGTGCCGCCTGCGAAGGCGTTGAGAGACTGGATGCCGCGACAGATGCCCAGGACAGGCAGTTCCGGACGCGCGAGTGCGTAGGCGATAGCCACTTCGTCAAGACGGTCTCGCTCCGGACTGAGCGCTCCGAGGGCCCGTGCAGGCTCCGCCCCGTAGCAAAAGGGGTCGACATCGACACCGCCGGTGATCAGCAACCCCTCTGCCCCATTGAGAACTCGCAGCAGCGCTTCGCGGCTCCCGAGACAAGGCACGAGGAAGGGTGCGCCGCCGGCTGCTACCACGGCTTCGGCGTAACTGTGGGGAAGGTGGTCACGAGGACTGGGGTCATCTGAGTAGCCACACAGGATGGCGATCCGGGGCAGCGAAGCGTCAGGCATCTTCAGGCCTCCAGAAAGCTGCTACGAGCCAAAGTACACAGGATATGACCAGCAGCGGCGTGTCTCCGATGCGGTGATAGATGGACAGACCCTCCGCAGGTCGTACGGACTGACCGAGGACGCCCTGACCGTTGACGGGTATCTCCTGAACCACTTCACCGTAGGGCGTGTACAAGGCACTGCGGCCCGTTGTGGCGGCACGCAGCACCCATCGGCGTGACTCCACAGCTCGCATGGAGGCAGTGAAGGAGTGCTGGGCTACCTCCGGGGTGTCCTGTGCCCAGGCATCGCTGGTGAGGAAGGCGAGCACCTCGGCGCCCTGACGGCAGACCTCACGGGTCTGTCGCGGGAAGGTCGCCTCGAAGCAGATGAGCGGGGCCACGCGGACGCCCTTGATGTCGAACAGCTTGCGCCCACTGCCGGGCGTCAGGTCGGTGTTGCGGAGGGGATAGTCACGCAGGCAGGGGAGCTTGTCGCGTAGCGGCACGTACTCGCCAAAGATCAGCAGGTCGTTCTTGTGGTAGCGGTCGACGACCTTGCCTCCGGCGTCGTAGAGCCGTGCGGCGTTGTAGTAAGCCCCGTCGAGCTGCTCCAGCGTACCGATCAGCAGGTGTCCTTTGGTTTGCCGGGCGCCCTCTGCGGCGACGTCTTCCAGGCCCGGATAGGAGGTGATATAGGCAGGGAGAGCGCTCTCGGGCCAGACCGTGAGGTCGGTGTCTGGAGGGACGACCGTGTTGAGCCTCAGGTAGGTGTCCTTTGACCGTTGCACATCGTCATCGGTGACCGGTGTTTGGAGCGGGACGCCTCCCTGCACCACGGCAACCTTCAGCACGCGGCCCTGCGGGTCGGCTTGCCCGTCCTGGTGTCGCGCCTGCTTGAGGGCAAGAGCACCGACGAAGTAGACGCCGAGGAGGAGCGCGTAGGAGGCCAGCGCAGCCGCGTTCGCACGACGCTGCCAGCCCTTCGCGTCGGCTACGGGCGCCCATCCTCGCTCGGCGGCGAGACCAAGCAAGCCCTGCGTCAGCCCGGCATTCACCACCACCATGAGCGCCGTCAGACCAAACTCGCCGAAGACCGAGGCCACCTGGAGGACCGGAAGCTGGTCATGCTGGGTGTAGGCGAGGTCGCCAAAGGTGAAACCAAGGGCCCCGGCATTGGCGCGAACCCAGGAGAGGAGGGTCCAGGCCCCGGCCATACCAGCGACGCGCCAGCCCGGCGAAGGGTTTCGCAGCACCAGGACGGCCGCGATGCCGAACACGACCGGGTAGACGCTCAGGTACAGCACGGCGGCAATCCACGGCAGCGGATGGCCCCACATGGTCAGGTAGTGCATGAAGGGCAGGAAGAAGGTGAGGCCGAAGGCGAGGCCACACAGGGCGCCACGGCCCGCGGTTCGGGCGCTTACCAGGGCCACGAAGAGGGGCATCAGGGCAAACCACGCGAGGGGCCCCATGTCGATCGGCGGGAAGGCCATGTACAGGAGGCCCCCCGCAAGTACGGACAGGATGATCTGGCCGGGGAAGGGGATCCCCGTGGCTCTGGCCTGGCGTGACGCTCGCATAGACACAGCGGCTTTCTACGGGGTTTCCGGCTACTCGACCTGCACCTTGCCTGCTTTGAGCTTGGCCAGGAAGCGCTCCATGCGTACCAGCGCTTCCTTCAGGTTGTCCATGCTCTGGGCGTAGGTGCACCGGAGGTAGCCCTCGCCGCAGTCACCGAAGGCCGTGCCGGGAACTGCAGCGACCTTCTCGTCATACAGCAAGGCCTTCGAGAACTGCTTGGACGTCAGGCCGGTGTGGGCGATGGACGGGAAGGCATAGAAGGCGCCCCGGGCTTCGAAGCACGGGAGGCCGATGTCGTTCAGCCCCTTGATGAACACACGGCGCCGCTGGTCGTAGTCGCGGACCATCTCGTGCATCTCGCGCTCGCAGTGCTGGAGAGCCTCGATGGCACCGATCTGGCCGCTAATCGGCGCCGAAAGGGCAGTGTACGCATGGATGCGCACCATGCCCTCGATCAGCTGACCCGGGGCTGCCGTGAAGCCGATGCGCCAACCCGTCATGGCGTAGGCTTTGGAGAAGCCGTTCATCAGGATCGTGCGCTCTCTCATGCCCGGAAGCGACGCGAAGCAGGTATGCTCGCCGTCGTAAGTCAGGTGCGCATAGATCTCGTCCGACACGACGAAGAGGTCGTGCTCCTCGGCGAGTCGGGCAATCTGCAGCAAGTCCTCGCGCGACATGACGGTGCCGGTCGGGTTGTTGGGGTAGCCGATGATCAGGCCCCGCGTCCGGGGGGTGATCGCAGCCTCCAGGTCCTCCACCTGCGGCCGGAAATCGTGCTCTACGGTGCAGGGAACGACGACGGGGTTGCCGCCGGCCATCGAGACGCAGGCCTTGTAGGAGACATAGCAGGGCTCCGGGACAACGACTTCATCGCCGGGCGAGAGCAAGGCGCGCATGGCGACATCCATGGCCTCGCTGACCCCCATGGTGACGATCAACTCGGTAGCCGGGTCGTAGTCCACTCCCCACCGCATGCCGAGGTCCTCAGCAATGGCCTCGCGCAGTTCCATGAGGCCGTAGTTGCTGGTGTAGGAGGTCTGCCCGCGGCGAAGGCTATCGACGACGGCATCGCAGATCTTCCACGGCGTGGCAAAATCCGGCTCGCCGACACCGAGGGTGACGACGCCCTCCATTCCCAGAGTGAGGTCGAAGAACTCACGGATACCGGAGGGCGGCATGTGCTCAACTTCGGGACGCAGCCGCAGGGACTGTGAAGGAGTGCTCATGGTGTCACCGCCAGACGGTGGGTAGTACGATGTGTGTAGGCCGTGCGGCCCTCAAGCTTGTAGGTCTTCAGGACGAAGGAAGTCGCCGTGCTGCGCACGCCGGGAATCGGCGCGAGCTTCTCAGCGACGAACTGGGCGATCTCACGGAAGTCCTCGCCCTCGACAACCACCTGCAGATCGAAGCCGCCGGACATCAGGTAGACCGAGTGCACCTCGTCGAAGAGGGTGATTTGCTCGGCAATGGCGTCGAAACCGCGGCCATGCTCGGGGACGGCCGACACCGCGATGAAGGCGTAGATCTTGGGGCTGTCGTTCTTCTCCCAGTTCACAACAGCGGAGTAGCCCAGCAACTGGCCCGTAGCCCTGGCTTCGGCGATCGCAGCCCGCACCTCAGCGACATCTCGACCCAGTCGCGTTGCGATCTCCTCAGGGGACAGGGTCGCGTCCTGTTCGAGTAACTCAAGCACCTGCCGCATCGTGTGTACCTCCCGGGGGCGTCGTGTCGGACTGCCGGTGTGGCTTGAGGTCCGTCGGCCCCTGCGCTCTCTTCTTCTCCTGCACGCAGAAGTCCCAGTTACCGGCGACCCGTTTCGCCCTGCACTCCTCGTCGTCACACGGCTCGATATGAATCAGCACCTGCGCACTCGGGAACAGACCTGCCAGGTCCGCCTCCAGGTGGTCTGTGAATTCGTGGGCCTCGGCTACCGTCATACGATCGCACACAACCAGGTGCAGATCAATGTAGCGTTCGTGGCCGGCGCGTCGCGACCGCAGCCGATGGAAGTTCACAAACCGCCCGTAGTGTTCCTGAAGCGTACCGACGATCCGCTGGGTGTCCTCGATCGGGAGCGAGCTGTCCAGCAGTTGCTCCAAGGCATCGCGCGAGATGCGCCATCCCTGCGTCAAGACCAGTGCCGCCACGAAGACCGCCAGCGCCGGGTCGAGCCAGTGAACGTCGTAGCCGAAGAGCCCAAGGACGTAGATGAGCGCAAGGCCCACGAAGACACCGGCCGAAGTCCAGACGTCGGTACTCAGGTGGGCTGCGTCGGCCTCAAGAGCGATGGACTCATGCTTCCGGCCGACCCGATAGAGTGTGCGCGACACGATGATGTTCATGACCATGGAGAAGGCCATCACCGCCAGCGCCGGGGCGTGGTTGAGCTCCTCGTACTGGCCCTTGATCATCGAGCGCACCGCCGTATAGAGGATGCTCAGCGCGGCAACCACGATGAGCATGGCCTCAATCAGACCGGAGAGCGCCTCATACTTCCCGTGGCCGTAGCGGTGGTGCTCATCAGCGGGCTCGTTGGACTTGCGCACGCTGAAGAAGGCCAGGAGGGCTGCGACAAGGTCATTTCCGGAGTGAACCGCCTCCGAGATGACACTGATCGAGCCCGTGGCCAGCCCCGCCACAAGCTTGCTGACTGTGAGGAGAGTATTGGAGACCACAGACAGGCCGGCGGCCCGCCTGGTCTCTATCGCCCTTGCACTTCTGGCGGCCGTTCCGGTCGCCATACTGGATCGCCTCGCTGTGCCCAGACTGCCCGACACCTTACCTCGGATTTGCAAACCTGGGCGGTGGCCATCAGCCAACCGCCCAGGTGATCTCACGTCATGCAGGCACCCAAGTCCAGGGATGCCGTACCCCGCCGTCTACCGGATCAGAAGCGGCGCTTTGGCTTGCCGGCCTGTTTGGCGGCGCGCTCCTTCTCACGCTTGCGGCGTTCCCGCCGCTCGTCGCGCTTCGCGTCCAGCTCGGCCAGAGCCTTCTCCTGCCGCTCCGCGATCTCTTCCCGCTGCAGCCGCTCGATGGCCTTGCGACTGTTTGCCTTGTCGACCGAACCCGCATCGCCCTCTGCGACCTCTCTTGCCGGCTCGGCAACTGCTGCGGTCGACCGCGGTCGACCGTTCCCCACGGTTGCGGTCACACGCTGGCTGCGTGAGGTCGCAACGGCGTTAGCCCGGTTGCGCGCAGCTCGGTTCTCAAGGATAACGAGGATAGGACTCGCCGTGAAGATCGACGAGTAACACCCTGTCGAGATACCAATAAGGAGGGCGAAAGAGAAGCCCCGGATGGCCTCGCCGCCGAAGACCAGCAGAGAGACGACCGTGAACAGAACAACCACGACCAGGTTCACCGACCGCGCCATTACTTCGAGAAGACTGGCGTTCACAGTCTCTGCGAAGGTGGCCCGGCGATGGACCCGCATGTTCTCGCGGATGCGGTCCATGATAACGACGGTGTCGTGGTTTGAGTAACCCAGAACCGTGAGCAGGGCCGCAACGAAGGCGCTGTTCAGCTCGATTTTGAACAGGGCCATGCATCCCAGCACGACCAAAATGTCGTGGAGCAGGGAGATGATCGCCGCGATGCCGAAGCGGATCTCGTAGCGGATCGTGATGTAGATCAGGATCAACAGATAGCCAATGGCGAGAGCCAGGATCGACTGGTTGCGGAGTTCCTCACCAACCACAGGCCCGACCGTCTCGCGACCCATGTCACTGATCTTGCCCTTGTCAGGGAAGGTCTTCTCAAGCGAGGCGACGATGCTCTGGCTGCGGGTGGCTGCCTCCTCGTCGTTGGCGACGGGTGGAGTTCGCAGGTACAACTGCGAGAACTGCCCCTCGTCGTTCCCCACCAACTGGATCTCGCTGTGCCCCAGGTTCATTGAGTCGAGAACCTGGCGTATCTTGGCAGTCGCGTCGGGCACACCCGCATCATTCGCCGCAAGCGGAACCGCGAACTCATAGCGCAGCAGGCTTCCGCCGGTGAAGTCGATGCCGTAGTTGAAACCGTGGACCGCGAGGGCAAGCATGCCGATGACGACGGTCACCCCGGAAATGGTGAACCACAGCCAGGTCTTGCCAATCAGGTCCCAGTGCTTGTAGCGAAAGAGTTCCACGTCCAGAAGGCCTCCTTGGTACGACAGCTACGGGCTGAGAGCAGGAGCTAGCGCCGGGTGGCGGGATCCGCGCCGATCTCCTCAGGCGTGACACCAAACAGGGCCGGGTTGTTGCCGAACCTGCTCTCGGCCACGGCCGAGACCAACCAGCGGGAGACGGTCACAGCGGTGAAGAAGGAACACACCACACCGATGAACAGCATGGCCGCGAAGCTCTTGATGATGCTCGTGCCCAGGAAGTAGAGGACGGCGCAGGTGATCAAGGTCGTAGCGTTGGAGTCCACGATGGCCGTCCACGCACGGTCGAAGCCGGCTGCCACTGCGCTACGCATAGACTTGCCGGACCGAAGCTCTTCACGCAGGCGCTCGAAGATAAGGACGTTGGCGTCAACCGCCATACCGATCGAGATGATGACACCGGCGATACCAGGCAAGGTCAGCGTGATTCCACCAATTCCCTTAACCTGTTGGGAAATGGCGACCACTGCCAGCACAATCATCACGTAGAGGACTAGCGCGATGTCGGCAAGGAGCCCCGGCAGGCGGTAGTACAGCAGCATGAACACCACAACGGCGATGAAGCCGATCAGGCCGGCGCGCACGCTGCGGTCGATAGTGTCCTGGCCGAGGGTGGCGCTGACAGTGCGGTTTTCCGCGATCTCCAGCGGCACGGGAAGTGCACCAGCGTTGAGCAGCAAGCGCAGGTCGCCGGCCTCCTGGGTCGTGAAGTTGCCTTCAATGATACCCTCACCAGGGATCGCGCTCTTGATGACCGGGGCCATCTGGCACTTGCCGTCAAGCACGATGGCCATCAGCCGCCCGACGTTGCGCTGCGTGAACTGGTGGAAGGCGTGCTTCTTCTCTGCCTTGAGGACGAAGGTGACAACCCAGTCGCCGGTGCTGCCGGGCTGGACCTGGGATTCGGGCATAAGGTCAGAGCCCGAGTAGTCGGCCTTGGACTCGGCCAGTACGCGTTCCCACGGGACGATCTGGTTGGTGCGGGCATCGCGCCACTCGTCGTAGGTATTCTCAGAGCCGGCCGCCGTGTACTGCTGCGGGATGATGCGGAACTCCAGGAGAGCAGTGCTCTTGAGGATGCCCGCCACACGGTCTGGATCCTTGACGCCGGGGATCTCAACGATGATCTGGTCGCGGCCCTGGCGCTGGATCACAGGCTCGCGGATCTCGCCCATGGCGAAGAGACGCTTGTCAATGATGTTCTTGACCTTGTCGGCGGTGTCGGCCTCAATGGGCACGGCCTCAAGCTCGCCGGGGTCAATGGTGTACTGCGGGTACATCTCGCGCAGCAGGCTGAGAACCGCACGCTGCTGTGCTCCCGCGGTTTCACGCTTCGCGGCGCTGGTCTTGACCACGACCCGGTTCGGCGCGACCGCTTCGGCCTTCACAGACCCGCGCTGAACGTCGCCACTGCTCACCAAGTTCGCGCTGAGCAGCTTGGCCAGGATGCGCTTTTCGAGTTCTTGCTTGGATATCGATGGCCCACCGGGCTTGCTCGCGGAGCTCGTCTGCTCCTCGGCGACCGTCGCCTGGGGCTCACTACCCGCTTCGGCATTGGTGGCTTCGGGCGCAGCTTCGGCACTCTCGGGCTTTGCGGGCTCAACAGCATAGAGGAACTGCGACTTGTCTTCAGGGGTCGCAAAGCTCATGCTCGCATAGGGCAGGCAGCGCAGAACAACATGCAGGCCGCCCTGGAGGTCGAGACCGAGCTTGACGCGGGGCCGCGGCTTGTAGAGGGCAAGGGCCTTCCCAAGCTGCCACACAGGCTTATCGACTTCCTGTGCGTCCTGGCGCCCTTCGGAGGTGACTCCCTTATACTTCCTCTGGAGAGCGGTCAGGATGGTCTTCTCGTCCTCTTTGAGCTGGTTGTCATCAAGAACGACGATCTTGACCTCGACACGGTCCTTGGCCACAAGCGAGACTTCATCGAGGTCGTCCTCACTGAAGCCGCTCTCACCAAGGGCCGCTTTGACCTCTTTGGCCTTCTGCGGGTACTCGCTGGGGTTCTCTGCCAGAGGCTGGTCAAACTTGAAGACCAGCGGCACCTCGCCTGCCGTCTCCCTTGGCGGGCGACGAACGGGCTGGAAGGCCAGCAAGAACGAGCCCACAAACAACAGGATGATCCAGACAATCCACAGCTTGGTCCGCGATTGCATGGGCGACGTCTCCTTGAGGTTCTGCGAGCGGCATCCCGGCCGTCAGGTATCGGCCGTGGCTGCCCAGACGGTCATCGCGACGACGAGCGGCAGGGCAGCAGTGCCCGGTGGCGATAGACGGGCTCGCCCCGAGCCCCCTAAGGTTCGGCTCCACGCCCCACTACGACGTAAGCCGCCACAGGCTGCCGACGAGGTGTACGGGCACGGCCCCCCACGTCCGAGGTCTTCAGGTGTCTTGTAGCCCAGAGCCTGCCTGCAAGGGTACAACAGGTCCTGGCTCTACACGCTCCCGGGGCTCCAACAAAGCAAAGCCGGGACATCCGCCCGTCCCGGCCCATGCCGATCGTCCAGACTTGCTTCGGCCGCGGTCGCACACAAAATGCTCCATCCAGCAACGCCGGATGACGCACGCTCATTATAGGGGCAGGTCCGATCACTGTCAAGGAAGTCGCAGGGCGGCAAGGGGGCCCTGAGCGCACCCGATCCAGACCAATGCAGCCCCGAAGTCCTCCCTGTGGAGAGGATTTCGCAAGCCGCTCCCTGATGACCTCCCCCGGCGACCCTCAGTTTGACCCCCGGCAGGCTGGATGGTAGTATGGTGTCGAGTGTGCTTGAGATGCCATGGTCTGGAGGCTCCAGCGCGACATGAGGTCTGTTCCCCGTCGGCTTACCCGCTCCCTTGGCACATCGGTCCACGGAGTGCCCACATCTTGCACAGGTCTACACTCCGTCCTGCTCCCACTACCGCACTCAGCTCTATCCCCTGTTCTCAGGTTCTGCGCTCTCGCCTGCGGGCTGGCCATCATGACCTGTGGGACGGTGCTTGCCATGGACCTTACGGTAGGGCCTCAGGATGGCGACGTGATCGGCATCGACAACAACGCGCTCCAGGCCGCCGTCGACGCCGTCGCCCGCGAAGGTGGCGGAACGGTCTACGTCAAGAGCGGCACCTACTCCATGTACAACTCGCTGTTCCTGCGCTCCGGTGTGAATGTTGTCGGGCTCGGACCAGCACCCGTGCTGCAGAAGGTGGCGTCAACCAAGGTCGCTCTTGCCACCGATGCCGCCTATGGCCAGGACCGTGTAACGGTTGCCGACGCCTCCGGCCTGAGAAAGGGCACGGGCATCGCCCTCAGCGACGACGTCCACAGCAGCGCGTGGTATGTCAACGTCCGCACGATCGTCGAGGTGGAGGGCAACACGCTCGTTCTCGACGAAGCGCTGGACCTGGACTTCCTGGTCTCACGCAACGGGAAGGTCGAGACTTCCTACCCGGTGATCTGCGGCAAGGAGATGAAGCGGGCCCGGGTCGAGAACCTCGTGGCAGACGGCTCTCGCAGCACAAGCGCCCCGCTCAATGGCTGTCGCGGCGGTGCCATCTACCTGTGGAGGACCGAGGGCTGCGTGATCGACAACTGCACGGCCCGCAACTTCAATGGCGACGGCATCAGCTTCCAGGTGAGTCCGCGCACCTCGGTGACGCGCTGCAAGGTCTACCGGAACGCCGGACATGGCGTCCACCCCGGGTCGGGCTCTCATCACGTTGAGGTGAGTGGATCGCAGATCTCGGCCAACGACGGTGACGGGCTGTTCCTGTGCTGGCTGGTGAAGGACTCCAAGTTCTCGAACAACACCATCGAGCGCAATGGGCAGGACGGCATCTCCATCGGGCATGAGGATACCGACAACCTGCTGGTCTCCAACACCATCGAGCGCAACGGGCGTCATGGCGTGTGCTTCCGGGCGGAGGCGGCCTACAACGGCGGCCACCGCAACACGCTCCAGGACAACACAATCCGTGACAACGGCCAGTCGCACCCCGGCGACGGAATTCACGTCGAGGCCTTCACCTTCGACCTGAACATAATAGGGAACACCATCGAGGATACGATGCGTGACGCGAAGGTTACCCAGCGCAACGGCATCTACCTGGCGAAGGGCGTGGACGGGATCAGGACGCGCGGCAACACCATCCGAGCGAATGCCGACGAGGTGATCGCGGACGAGTCCGAGGGCCAGAAGAACTCGCTGCAGCTCTGAGGATAGGCGGGGCAAGTGGCAGGTCGGAAGGGACGCCGGCCATCACGCAAAACGCAGAGGCGCAGCCACCCTGGCTGCGCCTCTTTTGTTGCCTACTACGGCTTGTGCTCAGTCTTCCTCCTCGCCGAAGACCTCGGCCTCGAACCACGAGACCTTGGCACCACGGCGGTAGGCGTCGGCCGGCAGTCCGGCCTTGCGACACGTATGCCTGAGGAACTCCTCGCGGTTCCACCCCCACTCAGGCGCGACCTGGGGCAGAAGCAGTCCTCGGAAGGGTCCCTTCTCCACGACCAGGCCATGGCGACCGACCTCGATGGCCTCCAGATCGGGCACAGGCGTCACAGGGGACATGACAGAGATCTCAAGGTGTATCTGGGGTTCCTCTTCGGCCGTCACCGGCGGGAAACGGGGATCCTCCAGTGCCGCTGCGCGAGCCATCTCCCTGACCGTCAGGAGGAGCGGGTACACGGGCTCGATATGGCCGATGCAGCCCCGGAGCATACCGCCCAGTTTGAGCGTCACGAAAGCGCCACTGGGACGCCGCAGGACGGGGTCATCAGTCTCCAGGGACGGCTCCGAGGCAAGGTCGACGGCATGGCGCAGCGACTGACGGGCAACGCACAGCAGCCTCTGTTTCTGTTCCTCGGTCAGCATTGCACTCACCTCGTGGAGCCTGCGGCCTGCGGCGGGAGACGCCTCCCGGGCTGCCCTAGTGAGCGGGCGGCTTGACTGTCTTGAGGCCGTCCCCGAGCTTGAAGAGCATGTTGCCGGCGAACAGCACCATGATAGCGATTGCCATCTGCACCATCCTTGCCCCCAGAGGGCGCAAGTCCGGGTTGCGGCCGAAGCGCATCAGCAGGCCGATGATAAGGCCTACCGGCGGGCAGAAGACGCACAGCACGAACAGCCCGAGGATGGTGGCGCGGCTTACCTGGACGATGTCGGGACGGAGGTTGCCACGGACCTGCGCGATGCCTCGCGTGGTGGCCATGGCAAGCCGTACCTGGCCGAAGGCGATCAGAAGCCCGGAAACACCAAGGCCCAGCAGGATGAAGCCGAGCATCAGGGGGCTGCCGAGGTTCGAAAGGCTGCGGAAGGCCTTGGGCTTGAGAAGGGCGACAAGGTCGTCAAAGCCGCCGCCGGCTTTGATGCGGCTCAGCGCGACCAGGACAAGGGCGACGCCCAGGACCAGGGCGATACCGGCGGAGACCCAAGAGGTGGTGCGCTCCTGAGCCATGCGCTCGGCCTCCTGCACGTCAAAGGCTCGGATGCGGGTCTCCTCGGCCGACTTCTCCCCTACCGCCATCGTACCGGAGGATGCTCCTGCCACAGTGTGCTGGCCGCTCCCAATCCGGGCGGCCATGCTCATCTGGCGGAGCACCTCGCGCTCTTTGTCGCGCTCGGCAAGTAGGTCTGTCCCGCAATCCATACAGTGAGCGTCTGTCTTGGCGACCTCATGGCCGCACTTGGGGCACAACGGCATTACGGTGGTCCTCCCTAGGCGGAGACGCGCGGACAATCCGTCATGGATTGCGATGCCGGCACGGTTGGAGCTCAGGATCCTCGGGCGTGGAGCGTCTTTGGCACGATTATCGGGCAACCTGAGGGGCTTGTCAACGGGTCGCGAGGCAATCCTGAGCGAAAGACCCGGGAGGACAGGAGGGATGCGGGGCCCTGCGGGGAAGTTGCTGTCGCCCGGTCCTCGTGGCGTCACGGATGACACTCTTTGTACTCCGCGGAGCAGTGACTACGCCTCCACGGCGCCGGCAGGAGACCAGCGAATGCCGATAGGCCGCCAAAGATCGATGCTCGTCTGTGTGGTCATGGCCTGCCTGGGTCTGATCGGCCTCACAGGGGGCCACCTGTGCCTGGCAGCCGACTACGCCGCCATCGCCTCGCGTGTCGAGGTTGGTCGCTTGCTTACGGACATCAACCGCTTTGCCGATCTTGGCTCTCGCGTCTCGGGACTCGACGGAAACACGCGCGCAGCAGATCTAATCCTGCGTGAGTTCCAGCGGCTTGGTCTGGAGACGCTGACGCAGCAGTTCGACCTCCCGGTGCCGGCAGACACAGGTTGCTCCCTCGAAGCCGGAGGCAAGCGGTATCGTCTCGCGGCCTTGTGGCCGAACCTGGTGCGGACCTCGCAGGTCCCGGCAGAAGGCCTGACCGGGCCTCTGCTGTACGTCGGGCAGTGTCGTCTGTCCGACTTCAACGGCAAGCTCCCCGCCGGGAGCATCGTCCTAACCGACTTCAACAACGGTCAGCGCTGGCTCAACGCGGCCTTGCTGGGTGCGGCGGCCGTCGTCTTCATCGAGCCCGAGAGGACGACGCGCGGCGAGGCGGAAGTGAAGTTCCTGCGCTGTCCGATCGACGTCCCACGCTTCTACATCGACGGCGGCTCGGCCCAAGAGCTCATCGCAGCCGCGACGCTGGGCGCGGTGAAGGCGCGCATCACGGCCCAGGTGCGATGGGAGAACCGCACTAACCGCAACATCCTCGGTATCCTGCCGGGCAAGAACCCGCAGCTTCGCAACCACGCCATGATCGTGGAGGCCTACTACGACTCGACCTCGGTAGCGCCTGCACTGGCGCCTGGGGCCGAGAGTGCCTGTGGGATCGCCGCCCTTCTTGAGCTTGCGCGGAACCTGGCCGCCGATCCGCCGGACCGCAGCGTGATCTTCCTTGCCACCAGTGGCCACTTCGAGGCCCTTGCCGGAGCACGCGAGTTCGTGCGCCTGTGGGGACGTGAGCCAAGCAAGCGCAGCGAACGGATCGCGCGCCCCAGACTGCGCGAACTCACCACCGAGTTCGAGGAACTCAACCGGCAGCACCGCCAGATCATCGCTGAACTGCACCGACTAGATCTCGAGCACTCAGGCCAGGGCGCCGGCCCTCGCAAGGTCTGGTGGCTTCCTGCGAGTGGGAGTGCCTCTACCGAGAAGCCGATGGTCAACGTTGGCCAGCTTCAGATAACCCCCGAAGCGGCCCACGTGAGAGCAACGCGCCTGGAACGTGACATCGCCCGCAAGCAGGCCGACCTGGAGCTTTGGCAACGCCTCGACGAGTTCGAGAAGATCGACATGTTCATCTCCCTCGACCTCAGCAGCCAGAACGCGTCCTTCGGGGTCTTCCAGGTCGGGTGGTACTACAATCAGGCGCATCTGCTCCGGTTCTACTCGCCCCTTGGCAAGAAGATGTCCGAGTATGCTACGCGTGCCTGCGAGGACCTGGGGATGCCGATCGATACGTCCTTCGTCGACGGCATCAACCCGGTCAAGGGACGCGAGTGGAACACCTTCTTCCCCGGCAAGATCGCCTTCGACCACGAGATGGCAATCCGGGGCGGACGACCGGGACTTGTCTTCGCCACCGTCAATGATGCCCGGGACCTGGTCGACACCCCTCTGGACACCCCCAGGCATGTCGACGGGCCGAACCTACAGAGCCAGGTACGTCTGCTCAGTTGCGTCCTGCGTGACTTCCTCAAGGACCCTACGCTCGACGAGGATGCACTCAAGCGCGTAAACGCCCTCAAGAAGATGGACGAACTCAAGGATGCCCGGGGCACGGTGCTGCAGTTCCGGCGCACCGAGAGCTTCGTGCCAAACACGCCGGTGCCGGGCGCGCTCGTGATGATCCAGGGCCAGTACCGGATGATGATGGGCGTGCACACGGAGGTCATGGGAACTGCCAACGAGACCAGCGAGTTCACGCTGCGCGGTGAGAGAGCCTCGGGCGGGACCCTCGAGGCCTATGGGCTCGATCCCGACGATGGGTCGATCACCTTCGCACCTGACCTCGGCCCCGATGGCGACCGCAAGTATCCGCGTGATGTCTACGGGCGCGCGGGGCTGAAGCGCCCTCTGATCGTGTTTCAGTGTGTGCCCACGGACCTGTATGACCTCGTCGACGAGCGGTACTTCCAGACGCTGCAGCGGATCTTCGTGTATGACGCGAAGGACTACAGCGAGCCGGTCTCCTTTGGCTACGCTCTGTCCAGCTCCGCCGGTGCGGCCTCCGAGTTTCCCTCCTACGTGGAGCCCTGCGCGGTCATCTTCTCCCAGCCGCAGGTGGACCTGCAGGTGACGATGGGGATGGGTCTGCTGGGCGTGAGGATGGCACTCATCAATGCCACCCCGGACACGCCCGAGGGCATCGGCTATCCGGCCTCTGAGACGCGGCGAATCCCGCTGACGCCCCTTCGGGTCGGGCGGGATATGTGGCGTCTGGACGAGTCCCGCATGGCCAAGCTGCGCAAGAACGGCATCGACAACGCTCGACTGCGCGAGCTGCACGACCTGGCGAAGGCGTCCCTGGAGAAAGCCGCTACGAGTCTTGCGGAGCGGCGCTACGACATGGCGATGTCCGCCGGTCGCCATGCCTGGGGCTACGAGTCGCGCGCATACCCGGAGGTCCAGAAGACGGCAGTGGACGTGGTTAAGGGACTGCTGTTCTACCTGGCGATTCTGCTGCCCTTCTCCTACTTCGGTGAGCGGCTGCTGTTCGCGGGCCGCAATATCTTGTACCAGATCCTGGGCACCGTCGGCGTCTTCGTCGGCGTGTTCCTGATGATTGCCGCGGTGCACCCGGCCTTCTCAATGACCACGTCGCCGCCGGTCATACTTTTGTCCTTCGTCATCATGGCTCTGGCGGTCGCGGTCATCGCCATCGTGACCATGAAGTTCAACACCGAGCTCAAGTCGATGAAGCAGCAGCAGGGAGGCGTGCACGAGGCCGATGTGGGACGTCTCTCGGCCGCCGGAGCTGCCTTTGCCCTGGGCATCGCGAACATGCGCCGTCGCAAGACCCGCACCGCACTCACGGCCATCACCCTGACTTTGCTCACCTTTACGGTGCTGAGCTTCACCTCGGTGAAGTCCTTCCTGCGCGCCAACAAGATACGGCTGAACCAGACCCCGGCCTACCAGGGCGTGATGCTGCGTGACCGGTCCTGGCTGTCGCTGGAGGAGCCGACCGCCGACATCATCAGCAACGAGCTCCAGGGGCGAGCCTTGGTGGCACCCCGTGCCTGGTATGTGTCGCCGGACCTGGAGAAGGAGCTGGTCATCGACATCGCCCTCAGCACGGACCCCGCGACCCGCTACTCGGTCAACTGCCTGCTGGGGATGTCGCCGGAGGCCGATGAAGTCCTGCCGATGCGCAAGGCCCTCGTTGCCGGGCGATGGTTCGGGAAGGACGCCCGGAACGTAGCACTGCTGCCGACGGCCGTCGCAGAGGCCCTGGGGATCACGGCCGACAAGCTGGGGTCGGTGTCCGTTAACGTGTTCGGAACTGACTTCCGGGTCATCGGCCTGCTGGACTCAGGTGCCTTACGGCAGTTGACGGACCTCGACGGTGAGCCCCTGATGCCGGTGAACTACTCCATGCTGCGGCCGGAGACCCTCAAGGACATCCAGCAAGCCGCACAGGAACGCTCGCAACTGGGGGCCGGGGGTGCGGAGTCGCTCCTGCAGGAGTACAAGCACTACAGCCCGGAGAAGCTGATCCTTCTGCCCTATGATCGCGTGCTGGAACTCGGCGGAACGCTCCGTGCGATCTCGGTGCGATTCACGGACCCCTCGGCAGTCCCGGACAGCGTCGACCAGATGATGAAGCGGTTCGCGCTGAGCCTCTACTCGGGCATCGGCAAGGAGAGCTACCTGTTCAGCTCGGTCGGCATGACCTCGGTCGCCGGAGCCGAGAGCCTGGTCATCCCAATCCTCATTGCAGCGCTGATCGTGTTGAACACCATGCTGGGGTCGGTGTACGAGCGCACCAGGGAGATCGGCATCTACAGCTCCCTCGGCCTCGCACCCAGTCACATCTCCATGCTCTTCCTGGCCGAAGCGGCGGTCTTCGCCAATCTGGGAGCCATCGTGGGCTACCTGCTCGGGCAGGCGCTGGCGAAAGTGATATACCTGACGGGCGCCCACGTGGGCCTCGAGCTGAACTACTCCTCCCTGTCGGCGGTCGGTGTGACAATCGTGATTGTCACCGTGGTCCTGCTGTCCACGATCTACCCCAGCCGCCGGGCAGCAGACATCGCCTCGCCGGGGATCGAGCGTCGGTGGTCTCTGCCGGCGCCCCAGGGCGATGTGATGGACCTGCTCTTGCCCTTCACTGTGACGGGGCGTGACGCCTACGGGGTCTGCGCCTTCCTCAAGGAGTTCTTCGACGAGTACGTGGGCTACGCCGGGGGCGAGTTCCTGGCTGAGAACGTACGACTGGAGCCCCTGAGGAACCACGCGACGAAGGCTGACGAGATCACGGGGATGACGGTGAAGCTGCGGATGTGGCTGGCGCCCTACGACCTTGGTGTGAGCCAGGACTTCCTGCTGGAGTGTCGGCCCACCCAGGACCCGGGGGTGTACTCAATCCACATCAAGCTCACGCACCTGGCAGGCGACCTGACCTCCTGGAGGAAGACCAACACGCTGTTCATGGCCGCGATTCGCAAGCAATTCCTGATCTGGCGGACGGTGCCCCAGGACGAGAAGCTGGACTATGCGGACCGCGCAGAGGGGATCTTGCGGGGAGAGTGGAGCCGCCAGGCGGACCTGATCTGAGGCGACAGGGCCGCGAGAACTGAGCAGGCCCGGGCGAAGTGCCATGCCCGGGCCTGCTGACTATCTGGACGGAAGCGACAGAGCGCCGCTCCGTTACCGGCGGGTTCGGTCTAGTATTCCGGCATCTGCGGGGCCGGGGCTTCCTTCTGCGGGACCTCAGCCACGAGGGCTTCGGTGGTGAGCACCAGGGAGCCGATGGAGGCGGCGTTCTCGAGAGCGGAGCGGACGACCTTGGTCGGGTCAACGACGCCGGCCTTGACCAGGTCCTCGTACTCCTCGGTCAGCGCGTTGAAGCCGTACTTGGCGCTACTCTTGGCGAGAACGTTCTCGCACACGACACTGCCCTCGAGGCCGGCGTTCGCGGCGATCTGGCGGCACGGCTCGGTCAGTGCGCGCTTGACGATCTGGATGCCGATGGCAACGTCGCCCTCGGCCTCGATGGCGTCAAGAGCCTTGGAGGCGCGCAGCAGGGCTACGCCGCCGCCCGGGACAATGCCCTCTTCCAGACCGGAACGTGCGGAGGACAGAGCATCCTCGAAGCGGTGCTTGAGTTCCTTGAGCTCGGTCTCGGTGGCTGCGCCGACCTTGATGACTGCCACGCCGCCGGCGAGCTTGGCGAGACGCTCTTCGAGCTTCTCGCGGTCGTAGTTGGAGTCGGTGGTCTCGATCTCCTTGCGGATCTGCGCCACACGGCCGGTGATTGCGTCCTGGGTGCCTGCACCCTTGATGATCGTGGTCTCGTCCTTGCCGATCACGACGCGCTCGGCCTTGCCAAGCTGATCGAGTTCGATGCCGTCGAGCTTGATGCCCAGGTCCTCACTGATGAACTGGCCGCCGGTGAGGATGGCGATGTCCTCGAGGTTCCGCTTGCGGCGGTCGCCGAAGCCAGGAGCCTTCACAGCGCAGGACTGGACGGTGCCACGCATCTTGTTGACGACCAGGGTGGCCAGAGCCTCGGCCTCTACATCCTCAGCGATGATGAGGACGGGCCTGCCGGCACTTGCGGCCTTCTCCATGACCGGGATGATATCCATGGCCGCGGAGATCTTCTTCTCGTAGATGAGGATGTACGGCTCATTGAGCACGGTCTCCATGCTCTCGCCCTCGGTGACGAAGTACGGAGAGATGTAGCCCTTGTCAAACTGCATGCCCTCGACAACGTCGATCTCGGTGCGGCCGACCTTGGACTCCTCGACCGTGATGACGCCGTCCTTGCCAACCTTGTCCATGGCGTCGGCGATGAGGTCACCGATCGCAGCGTCATTGCCGGCGATGCCTGCGACATGAGCGATGGCGTCGCGGCCTTCGAGCGGAGTGGACATCTTGCGGATCTCGTCGACTACGCGCTCAACAGCCACTTCGATGCCGCGCTTGACCAGCATGGGATTGGCGCCGGCAGCGACGTTCTTGAGGCCGGCGTGCACAATGGCCTGCGCCAGCACGGTGGCGGTGGTGGTACCGTCGCCGGTATCATCGTTGGTCTTCGAGGCAACTTCCTTGCAGAGCTGAGCACCCATGTTCTCGTACTGGTCCTCGAGCTCGATTTCCTTGGCAACCGTGACGCCATCCTTTGTGATGGTCGGGGCGCCCCACTTCTTGTCGATTACGACATTGCGGCCTTTCGGGCCGAGAGTGACTTTGACGGCATTGGCGACTTTGTCGACACCGCGCTCCAGTGAGCGACGGGCCTCCTCGTCGAAAGCAAGCATTTTCGCAGCCATGCGTTAGTGTCCTCCTTGTGTGGACGCGAGGGATGCGTCCGTGTGTCCCACAGGCTTAGCCTGCAGCACCTTCGTAGCGGTGGTTAGCCTTCCTTGACAGCCAGCAGCGAACCCTCATCGAGGATGAGGTAATCTTTGTCACCCACGCGGACCTCGTTGCCACCGTACTTGGTGTAGACGACGATATCTCCCTCTTTGACACTCAAGGGCAGGCGCTCGCCATTGTCGAGGACCCGGCCGGCACCGACAGCGATCACTTTGCCCTCGCGGGGTGCTTCCTGGGCAGCCTCGGGGAGGTAGATGCCCCCGGCGCTCTTCTCTTCAGCCTCGAGCGGCTCAACCAGGACGCGGTCACCTAGCGGTTTGAGCATGTGTGCTACACCACCTTGATAGTATTAGACTCAGGGAATGGCGGAACCGCACTGGGGACTACCCGTGCTTCGCCGACCACCCCCGACTTTCTTAGCACTCCCAACATCCGAGTGCTAAGACGTATTATAGAGATATCCGACCGCATGTCAAGTATTCCGCCGGCTCAGTTCATGCTTCCTGAGCCCTCTGGGTCGCTTTCTGCCCCCACTGGTTTGACTTCGCCCTCCCTTCTTATCTATAATCCTACTAACAAAATCAGGTGCACATCGATCACGGGAAGCCGGGATCGCCTCCCAGGGCGACCCGGCTATTTGCTTCCGAAGGCCCTCTCATGTCGGCGAAGAGCACCCTCGGGGAAGCCGAGGACAACAGCCAGACGCACCTGTCTGCGACGGCGGAGGAGTTGGCTGCCCTCCTGGGGCCCTACGACTCCCACCGCAAGTTGCTGGAGGACCTGCTGGAAGTCCGAGTGACGTCCCGTGGCGGCGGCGTCACCCTCTCCGGTCCGCCACAGAACACCCAGGCGGCCGCTGAGCTCATCGACGGCCTGCTGCAGACGATCCGCAGCGGCCGCGGCCTGGCAACCTCCGACATCCGATATGCTGTTCGGCAACTGAAGCACAAGGGGCAGGTGCCCATCGCCGACCTGCTCCGCACCCAGACCGTCGTGACACACCGCGGCAAGCCGATCTCACCACGCACACCCGGTCAGGCTGCCTACGTGGCGGCGGTCGTGAGCCACGATCTGACCGTGTGCATCGGCCCGGCCGGTACGGGGAAGACCTACCTGGCAATGGCCGTGGCTGTGGCGGCCCTGCGCGACAGCCAGGTCAGCCGCATCGTGCTCACCCGGCCCATCGTGGAGGCGGGCGAATCCCTGGGCTTCCTCCCGGGCGACATGCTGGAGAAGGTGGATCCGTACCTACGACCGCTCCAGGACGCGCTCCACGATATCCTGGGGGCGGAGAAGTTCCGCAAGCTGCTGGACCGAGGCACGATCGAGGTGATTCCCCTCGCCTACATGCGCGGGCGGACGCTCAACGATGCCTTCATAGTACTCGACGAGGCGCAGAACACAACGATCGGGCAGATGAAAATGGCCTTGACCCGCCTTGGGTTTGGGTCCAAGATGGTCGTTGTCGGCGACATCACCCAGACCGATCTCCCGGCAATGCAGACGTCCGGTCTGGCCCATGCAGTCAGGGTTCTTTCAGGCCTCAGCGGGGTGGCGGTGTGTGAGTTGACAGGCGAGGACATTGTCCGTCACGACCTCGTGCAGCGCATCGTGGCTGCGTACGAGGCTGATCCCGCGGGCGTGAGATCGGAACATGAGAAGAGCGCTACGTGACAGATTGCCGGGAAGAAAGCGGCGATCCTTCCGACTGGGCTGGAAGGAAGGGACACGGCGGCGTCTTCTTCTGGCCCTTGTGACCTCGGGCTGCCTGTTCCTGGCTACCTGGGCCCGCATTCTCCCTCAGCGTCTGGACCTGGTTGAGGGAGACACGGCTCCTCGTACCATCCGGGCTCCCCGCGCCGGTGTGTATGTTGATGATACCGAGACGGCCAGACTCCGTGAGGAGGCGGCCGCTTCGGTCCCGGACGTCTACGCCCCGGACAACAATGCCACCAACGACGCCCTCACCACCCTCGACGACATCTTCGCGCGGATCGCCCAGGCTCGTGCCGACCGCACCCTCGTCGACAGCCTCGCTCGCGTTCATGCGCTGCGCAACTCCCTGGTTACCGCTCTCACGACCGAGACGATGGAACTGGCCGTCTCCCCCTCAACGACCGATAGTGCCCTGCGACGCGTCAAAGAGGCAACCGCGGGGCTCGTGCGGCGACAGATGAGTCGGGAGATCCGCAACAACACCGACGATCTCCAGCAGGCCCGGGCACGTCTCTCGGACGACGCCCGAGGTCTGGGCCTCAGCAGCGCCTACACAACCATGGTCGCCGACCTGGGCCAGGCTGTGCTGAAGGCCAACCGCATCGTCGATGAGGACAAGACCCTCAAGGCCAAGCAGGAGAAACGGGACGCCGTCAAGGAAGTCAAGCATCCTGTCCAGCCTGGCGACGTCATCATCGCCGGTCACGAAGAGGTCCGCTCCCACCACATCGCAGCCTTCCGCGCCGTTGGGCTCATGCAGGTCCAGGTTGACTATTCCCAGGCGGCCGGTGTCCTCGTGGCGTACACCCTGATGGTGGTGCTCCTCGGACTGTTTGCGATGTGGTTCGCCGACGAGGCGTACCGCGACTTCGGCCAGCTCGTGGCGGTCGCCGGACTCCTGGTGCTGGTGGCCGTAGCCTACCACACGATTGAGCCAACCTCCTGGTTTGAGCCCGGAGCCCTTACGGCAGCGGTGACGGCGACGATGCTCGTGTCGCTGCTCGTGCACCAGCTCCTGGCGCTGGCGACGGGTGTCACCATCGGACTGATGCTGCCGATGGTCACTGCCGGTAGCGACGCCCGTCTGGCGACGGTCATCGTTCTCTCCTGCACCTGTGCCGCCTTCCTGGTTGCCCGCCGAGGCAGCATCAGTAGCGTCGTGGCCGTGGCCTCTCCCTCAATGGCTCTGGCCGGCACGGCGATCATGGGCGCCGGTGGTCAGGTCTTCGGCATTGACCTGGGCACCCGAACCCTCGTTATCACGGCGATCGGCGGCCTGGCCTCACCCATGCTGGCGATGGGCGCTTCCGTGGCCCTGGAGCGTCTCTTCGGCTTCACTACCGACTTCCGCCTCACCGAGCTCAACAACCCGCATGAGCCGCTGCTGCGTAAGCTCCTGGCAGAGGCGCCCGGCTCCTATCAGTCCAGCATCATGGTCGGCAATCTCGCGGAGCCCGCTGCGGAGGAGATTGGTGCCGATGCGCTGCTGGTGAGGACCGGTGCGTTGTACCACGACATCGGCAAGCTACGACGCCCCTTCTTCTTCGTCGAGAACCAGTTCGGCGGCGACAACCCGCACGACCGCCTGTCTCCTCACTTGAGTGCCCTGGTGCTGATCGCCCACGTCAAGGACGGCCTGGACATGGCCGACGAGTACCGGATTCCCGACGCCATCAGGCGCTGCATTGCCGAACACCAGGGCACGGGCCTGATCAAGTTCTTCTACCAGCGTGCCATCGACACGGCCGACGATCCTCACGATGTTCAGGAGTCCAACTTCCGCTATCCTGGCCCCAAGCCCTCGACCCGCGAGACAGCGCTGCTGATGCTCGCTGATACTGTCGAGGCCGCTGCGCGAACCCTGGAGCACCCCTCGCACCAGGAGATATCGCAGTTGGTCCAACGACTGATCGATGACAAGGTGCGGGACGGACAGCTCGACGACTCGCCGCTCTCCTTCCACGACCTCGCGGTGATCCGGCGCAGCTTCGTGAGCACCCTGGCCGGGATGTTCCACCAGCGCATCAAGTACCCCGAACAGATCGCCGACGAGGTGCGCAAGGCAGCGCGGACGCAGGGGAAGAAGCCTCCTGCCGTGGACCGGGTACTGCCGCCACCACAGGAGAAGAAGCCCCTGGACCTGTACGACGAAGGGGATGACGCGGACCTGTGATAGAGGTGGAGATCCGCGACCTGCAGGATGAGCCCCTTCCTGTGGACCTGCTCCGGCGGACGGTGCAGGAAACCGCAGCGGAGGTCGCGTCGGCCCTCCCGGACCGGGTGAGTCTGGTCTTCGTGGACGACGAGCAGATCCATGAGATCAACCGTCGCTATCGGCATATCGACCGCCCAACCGATGTGATCTCCTTCGAGGCGGAAGAGGAGGAAGAGGGGGAGACGGCCGGGGAGATCATCGTCTCCGTTCCCACTGCGCTGCGCCAGGCCACAGCAGCCGGACACGATCTGCACACTGAGCTGGCATGGCTGGTATCACACGGGCTGCTGCACGTCACCGGTATGGAGGACGAGACGCAGGAGCAGCTCGACGAGATGCTGATCAAGCAGCGGCGGGTGCTGGCCCGGCTGGGTCTTGGGGCGAACCAATGAACGCGAGTCCACGTCGTGGCGGGACGGAGGGCTTTCCTCCGTCGCCGCGAGGCACCAAGTCGGTCCTGCGCAGCTTCCGCTACGCGTGGGAGGGTCTGTACTTCGTATTCAGCACCCAGCGCCACATGCGGGTGCACGTGCTGACGATGACCCTGGTGCTGATGGCGGCCTGGGGACTACGGGTCACGACCTACGAACTGCTGCACCTGCTGACTGCCTTCGCGCTTGTGCTGATCACCGAGATGATCAACACAGCCATCGAGCAGACCATCGATTTGACCGTGAACACCTATGACCCGCGCGCCAAGGTCGCCAAGGACGTGGCTGCCGGGGCTGTGATGATCGCCGCCGGCTACGCTGTGGCGGTGGGTGTGCTGGGCATCTCGACCAGCGAGACCCTCTGGCGGGTATTCCGCTACTTGCCGCCGGGACCGCCCGAACCACACCTTGGCGCCGTTCAGGCGGTACTGATCGGCGCGATTCTGCTGGCCGTGCTCATCACCTGGGTGAAGCAGAAGACCGGACGGGGCACCTTCTGGCGCGGCGGCGTGATCTCCGGGCACACGGCACTCGGTTTCCTGGTGGCGACCAGCATCATCATCATCACGCGAAACGCAGCGGTGGCCTGCCTGGCCCTGGCCCTGGCGCTTCTCGTGTCGCAGAGTCGCATCCAGTCACGGATCCACACACCCCTCGAGGTGGTAATCGGCGGCTTCCTGGGGATCGTCATGGCGGTCATCATCTTCCTGCCGGTGGACATCACCGGCTTTCGGTGAACCATGGACACTCTGGAGCAGAAACTGGCGAAGCTGGAACACCTGCTGTCTGACCTGGACGGCCTGGTGGTGGCCTTCTCGGGTGGCGTGGACAGCACCTTGCTGCTGGCAGTCGCAGCCCGAGTGCTGGGCGACCGGGTTGTGGCCGGGACTATCCGCTCACCCTTGAACCCGGCCGGCGAGCTTGAGCTTGCCGAGCGCACCGCGAGGCAACTCGGGGTGAAGCACGTGGTCGTCGATGCCAATCCCCTGGAGGATGACCGCGTCGCGTCGAACCCGCCGGACCGCTGCTACTGGTGCAAGCTTGGGGTCTTCGGTCACCTGCGGAAGCTGGCCGAAGCGGAGGGGATCGCCCACATCGCCCACGGCGAACACGTCGGTGACAGGGGCGACTACAGACCGGGCCACCGTGCCGCCGCTGAGCTGGGCATCCTGGCACCTCTGGCTGAGGCCGAACTGGACAAGGGCGACCTTCGTGAGCTTTCGCGCCGCCTGGGTCTCGAGGGCTGGCAGCGTCCGTCTATGGCGTGTCTGGCCTCCCGTATCCCCTATGGCGAGCGACTTACCGACGGGAACCTGCAGCAAGTCTCCAGAGCCGAGGAGAGCCTGAGAGCCCTGGGGCTGACGCAGGTGCGAGTGCGCCATCACGGAGACGTGGCGCGCGTCGAGATGCTGCCGGAGGACCTGTCCCGCCTCGCGGACTCCGGCTGGCGACAAGAGGTTGTGGACCGTGTCAAGCAGGCGGGGTACCTGTACGTGACGGCAGACTTGGGGGGATTCCGGTCAGGGAGCATGAACGAACCCCTCCTGGGCAAGGGACGACCGCAACCATGAGAGCAACTGAGACTGGTCTTGACCGCAGTGTCCTGCGGTGCCGGTTCGTCGTGATCGGCTCTGGCATTGCCGGGCTGTGGGCAGCCCACCATCTGAGCGAGCACGGAGACGTGACGCTCATCACCAAGAGCCAGCTCCAGGAAAGCAACACGGGGTACGCCCAGGGCGGCATCGCCGTGGCGCTCCTGCCCTCCGACTCACCCAGGCTTCATCTTGAGGACACGCTGGCCGCCGGGGATGGGCTGTGCGACGTTCCCGCCGTCGATATCCTGACCCGCGAAGGCCCTCAGGCCGTGCGAGAGCTGATCCGCCTCGGCGCGCACTTCGACAGTCGTGACGGGCAGCTCCTGATGGGTCGCGAGGCCGCACACCAGACCCATCGCATCATCCACGCCCAGGGCGACGCGACGGGTGCCGAAGTCGAACGCGCGGCTTCTGAGGTCGTTCGGGCAGACCCCAGGGTACGGATTCTCGAGCACACGGCGGTTACGAACCTCATCTTGCTCCAGGGCAAGTGCGCCGGTCTTGAGGCTCTGGATGCGATCTCCGGCGAGCGTCTGCGGATCCTTGCCGGAAGTGTCATCATGGCTACCGGCGGCGTGGGCAATCTGTACCGCGTGACGACCAATCCGGCCGTGGCCTCCGGTGATGGCTTCGCTGTCGCCTGGCGTGCCGGTGCCGCACTGCAGGACCTCGAGTTCGTGCAGTTCCATCCCACGGCTCTCGCGGACCCCAGCTTCCCCAAGTTCCTGATCTCCGAAGCAGTACGGGGCGAAGGTGCGGTGCTGCGCAACGCCTCCGGCGAGGCCTTCATGGTCCGCTACTCGCCGACTCAGCGCGACCTGGCGCCCCGTGACGAAGTGTCACGGGCGGTTCTGGCGGAGATGCGCCACGACGGGACCGACCACGTGCAGCTTGACCTCTCCCCTCTTGGCGACCGCAGTGCCATCGAGGAGCGCTTCCCCGGCATCACCAACGAGCTCCGCGAGCGCGGAATCTGGGATGAGAGCAGCTTCGTGATTCCGGTCACCCCGGCTGCACACTACATGATGGGGGGCGTCCGGTCCGACGTGAACGGCCAGACGTCGATTCCCGGCCTGTATGTCTGTGGCGAGGCGGCCTCCTGTGGTGTGCACGGCGCGAACCGTCTTGCCTCGAACTCCCTGCTTGATGGCCTGGTCTTTGGCGCACGCTCGGCGAAGGCCATGGCGGCGGCTCCGGACATCACGGAGGCGGAACTGTCCTCAGCGGCGGCCCTGGCACCTCGCCCGCTGGCCCTGGCGGATCCAGCCCTCAAGGACTGGGTGCGTGACCTCATGTGGAACCGCGTGGGCATTCTGCGAGACGCACAGGGCCTGGCTTCGGCGGCTGCGGAGCTGCGAACGGCCTGCCAACGTCTGACCAGAGCCGCGCATGGCACCTATGAACAGGTGGAGACGGCCGCCATGGTCCAGACCGCCCGGCTGATCACGGAGTCCGCTCTGGCGCGTCCGGAGAGCCGCGGCGCCCACTACCGGACCGACTACCCACAGGCGAACCCGGAGTGGTGTCGACACATCGTACTGCGTCGAGGTGAGGGCGGGGACATCATCCTGTCCTATGCCCCGGTGCTGAAGTAGGCTGGCGGTCACAAGCAAGAGCTTCAAGGACGCAACGGCTTTCGGGGCGCCACCATCACGCGGTGGCGCCCTTCTGTATTCCGGGCTCTCCGCCGACGGGCAAGGCCATGGTCTGGGAATCGACGCAGGAGTCTGGCTGCCTCCGGGGAATTGCCCCTGATCCTTGAGCCGAAAGGAGACCAGAGGTTGATGAAGAAAGCACGCGTAGCCATCGTCGGCATGGGTATCGGAAAGCCCAATGCCAAGGCGATCGCACGGAACCCCCGAGGGCGGGTAGTCGCTCTCTGTGATCTCGTCCAGGAGCGCATGGACGACTTTGCGAAGGACCTGCCGGAGCCGGTGAAGACCTACACCGACTACAAGAAGATGTGCAAGGACCCCGAGATCGATGCGGTGTTCGTAGGGACGCCGAACCAGTGGCACGTTCCCGTTGCGCTGGAGGCCGTCAAGAACGACAAGCACGTCTTGGTGACCAAGCCCCTCGCCGACTCCGAGCAGGCCGCAACGAAGCTCGTGAAGGCCGCCGAGGCAGCAGGGGTCGTCAACATGATGTCCCTGAGCACCCGGTTCGGCCCCAACTGCCGGCACCTGGGTCAGTTGGCCGCTGACGGGTTCTTCGGCGACCTGTACTACGCCCGGGCACGCAGCATCCGGCGCAGTGGCATACCCGCGTGGAACCTGGGCTTCATCGAGAAGGGCGGCGGCGCCTTCCGCGACATGGGCGTCCATGTTCTCGACGCCGTCTGGTGGCTGCTGGGCAAGCCCAAGCCTGTCAGCGTCAGCGGAGTCGCCGGCGCCAAGTTCGGTCCGCGCGGCCTGGGTTACTGGGACTTCAAGCCCGTCCCCAAGGACGTCTACAAGCGCTACGCCTCCGATGACTACGCCGGCGGGTTCATCCGCTTCGACAACGGCATCGGCCTGCAGGTGGAGAGCTTCTGGGCCTCGCACCAGCCGGGCGAGCTGCAGATCGAGCTGTTCGGCACCGACGCCGGCGCCACGCTGAACCCCCTCCGGCTCTTCCAGACCGCCAACGGCGCGCCGGTCGATGCCACGGTGAACCTGCCCAAGCCGCCGGAGGCCTGGGACATGATCGCCGCCCACTTCGTCGACTGTATCGTCGATGGTGTGGAGTGCGAAGCACCCCTGCGCCACGGTCTCATCGTCCAGCAGATGATGGAGGCGCTGCTCAAGAGCGCCGAGACAGGCAAGGAAGTCCGCCTCAACTAGGCTCTGACCCACACGTTCAGATATGAGGAGAGAGAACAATGAAACTGGCTTTCATCGGTGACAACGACCTGCCCAGCGTAGAGTGGGACTCACGCTTTGCGGTGGCAAACGGCTTCGAGGGACTCGAGTACAACTACTGGGGCAACTTCAAGGACCTCACCCTTGAGACGGTTCGGCAGATGCGCGCGATCCACGACAAGTACGGTGCCCATGCCTGCGCCCTCGGAATCTGGGGGTGGAACCACCTGGCTCCGGATCCCGCCGAGCGCGCCGAGGCCCACGCTATGATCGATCGCGCCATCGAGTATGCTCAGGTCCTGGGCGTCGACCACCTCATCCTGGGCGGCGGCGAGATCCCCGAGGCACCGCTGGAGCAGAAGGTCGAGGAGTTCCTCAAGGTCTTCCCGCCGATCATCGAGAAGATCGAGAAGCTCGGGATCGTCCCCGCGTTCTACGCGGTCCACGGCAACAGCTTCTTCACCACGATCGAGG
>JBDKVB010000098.1 GCA_039679385.1 Armatimonadia bacterium
GGGGTGAGTTGCTGCAAAGCGGGGTCATCCTCACCACACGTAAGTGCTTCTTCACTCCGAACTCCAAAGAGCGCCGGTACAGAAAGTGCGTCAAGTCTTCGGCTCTGCCTCACACTGACATCGTACCAAAGGTCACCATGGCAGAGGCGAGGCGCAGGGCGGTTGCCTACATCGCAGGTTGGCCCGGCATCCGGTCGGCTGAGGTCGGCGAGCAAGGGCCCATAGTGCCGGACCCGAGGGCAGTCGAGGCGGCCTGCCTCGAAGCGGACTACCTCGGGGTGCAGAGACTCAACTACCACTGTCGTGTGCGCATACAGCCGACCGCACCGTCCCAGTACGAAGGGTACTCGCCCTACGGCGCCCTGGTACAGGTAGACGCTGTGACCGGCGTCTGCAGCGTGTGCACCCTGGTCTCTCCGTGGGCCGTGAACGCTGGCGACGTCCGTCCGACCTGTACGTTCAGCAGTCCGCAGAGGAAGAGCTCCTGGCTGTACCTTCTCTACGAGCCCCGGCTAATCGATGGTCGTGTGTACTTCTGTGGGCAGTATCTCGACAGCTATCTGTGGGGCGGGAGCTACGCCTTCGATCGCGAGAGTGGGAGCTTCACCGCCGTCTTCAGAGACCATACCTGGCAGGGCAGGATCGGTGAGAGGGAGTTGGTGGTGGACGGTGTCGCGGAGACGTATCCGGCCGCCCCGCTGCGCATCGAGGAGGAAGCCTATCTTCCGGCGGAGATGCTGGAGCGCATCACCGGCTGGCAGGTCCGCCACACTCCTCTGGGCATCAACCAAGCCGGCAACGTGGAGTTGGTGCACCCGGCAGTCGCCCCCGAGCGGAAAGAGAAGCAGCCCTAAGGCAGCACGGCCCGGGTGCGAGGAATCCGCCCAGAAGTGCTTGTTGTCGACTTGCGCTCTGGGACCTGTCGAAGGGACGGACCACGATGACGCGATGGCTTCCATGCCTGGTTGTGCTGGCTACGGCGTTGCCCTTCTGTGCCCTTGCCTCCGCGGACAAGCCACCTGACCTGTCCGGTCTGTTGGTCAGTTGCTACCGCGCCGGGGCCCTTGCGACCTACGGCATCTACCAGTGGGACGCTGCTGCCGAGGACTTCAAGCTGGTGCTCAAGGGTGGCCGGCATCCGACCTGGTCACGCGATCACTCCTACTGGATCTGTCACCGAAACGGCCACGTGTGGGTGCAGGATCGGACAGGCAAGAACCGCCTCATCCCACAGCAGGTCGTGGGCAACATGCGACGCTTCGCACAGCCTATGGGGCGCGACGGCAGGTACCTGCTGCGAATGGGAACGGGTTGCCCGGGGGCTGCGTCGTGGGTGGAGATGTTCGATATTCGGAAGCTCTTCACGGTTGCTGAAGGGCAACTGGCGCACCCCGAAGTCTGTGTATACCCAGAGATCTGGGCGCCCCGGAAGCACGCCGGTGACGTGGAGGATCCGCCCTGGGCCAGAATCCGGAGCGACGTGGATCCCGACCGGGAGGGCTTCTCAGCCAACTGGGGTGTCACCGACATCGCAACTTCACCAGATGACCTCACCGTCGCACTTGTGGTGCAGACCTGGCATGAAGGCGTGGGACTCCTCACTTCGCGCATATACCTGTGGGACTGGAAGCACGACACAGTGTCGCAGGCGGTCACTCCCGAGGATGGGCGTCTCGAAGTGAACCCGCATTTCGTGGGCGGCAGCCGGCTGCTGGCCTTCGACACGGTCGACGTAGCAGACGGACGGCGGCGCAGCCACCTGCTCGACCGTCCAAGCGGCAAAGCGCAGGAGCTACGGGTGATGTCACCGGGCAAGAGCCCCCGCCGGGCGGGCACCTGCGTTCTTGCCGTGAGCCCGGACGGCACCAAGCTCGCACTTGGCACGGGCCCGAGGTTGCAGTGGAGCCACTACCCAGAGGGGCTTGCAGTAGCGGCCCTGCAAGGGGACATCACAAGAATGCCAGGCTCTCCGCTCGCTGTTTGGGATGTGGCCTGGTCGCCGGACAGCACCCAACTGGCCTTCGTCGCCTCTCAGGACGACCCCTATACATTACCCACATCTAGGAGATGGGGGGCGAAGAGGAGGGCGCCCAGGACGATGTCATGCAGGCGGTTCAGCCCGCGCCACAGCGTCTTGGCTCCCGGTTCGCCATCGCCCTTGCGAGCCAAA
>JBDKVB010000099.1 GCA_039679385.1 Armatimonadia bacterium
CGCTGGCCGGTCTTGCGGCACCCATGGAGCCGCTGCCCATCGACCTGTACGAGTCCATCTCCCGGCGCGGTGTCCGCCTGGCCGGCGTCTGGGTCTCAGACTGCAGCCACGTCTTCCAGGCCGTGTCTTTGGTGCTTTCGGGCCGCTACGGCCTGGAAAAACTGGTGACGCACCGCCTTCCGCTCTCGCAGGCCAATGAGGCGCTCGAGTTGGTGCGCTCCCGGCAGGCGATGAAGGCGGTCCTGATCCCCTGAAGCAGGTGCGACACCGCACAGCCCTCACGACGACTATCCCTGCCGAGCGACCCCTGCCCGGCATGCACGAACAACAAGCAAGGCAAGCCTGATCGGAGGTTGTCCCAATGCCACAATATGATCTGATCGTCCTCGGTGGTGGCCCCGCAGGGTATGTCGGGGCTCTTCGCGCCGCACAGCTCGGTGCGAAGGTCGCCGTTGTCGAGATGCGCGAACTCGGCGGCACCTGTCTCAACCGGGGCTGCATCCCCAGCAAGGCCCTCCTGCACTGCGCCCATCTGCTCGAGACTTCGAGCAGCGGTCGCCGTTTCGGCGTGACCATGACGGCCGAGGCCAATCTCGACGGCGTGCGCAAGCATGCCGAGCGCTGCGTCAAGGGCCTCGTCAGTGGAGTCGGCCAACTCTTCAAGGGCCGAGGCGTCACTCACCTGAAGGGTCGCGGCAAGCTCGTCGGGCCGCAGGAAGTCCTGGTCACCGGCGACAAGGGCGAAGAGACCGTCAGCGGCAAGTACCTGCTGCTGGCAACCGGTTCCGAACCCTTCGTCCTGCCGATCCCGGGTGCCGATTCCGAGGGCGTCTTCACCAGCGATGATGCAGTCACGCTTCCCGGACCCTTCGAGGACATCGCGATCATCGGTGCGGGCGCCATCGGCTGCGAGTTTGCCTACATCTACTCGCGCTTCGGCGCCAAAGTCACCATGGTGGAGATGCTCGAGCGCATCGTGCCCAACGAGGACCCGGACGCGACTGACCTGCTGGCCAAGTCGCTCAAGAAGTCAGGCGTACGCATCGAACTGGGCGCCAAGTGCACCCGCATCGAGGAGGCCGAGGGCAAGCGGCGCCTCGTCTTTGAGCAAGGTGGGGAAGAGAAGGCCGTCGCAGCCGATGCCCTTCTCATGGCCGCCGGACGCCGGGCTCTCACCAAAGACATCGGTCTCGACGAGGTCGGCGTGGCCCATGATCGCGGCCGCGTGAGTGTGAACGAGCAGCTCCGCACCTCGGTCGACACGATCTTTGCTGCCGGTGACTGCCTGCGCGGGATCGGCCTCGCACACCAGGCCTCCCACGAGGCGATCGCAGCGGTCGAGACCATGTTCGGCGAGGGCGGGCACATGAGCTACGCCGCCGTACCGGCTGCGATCTTCACGCACCCGCAGGTCGCCTCGGTGGGAATCCGCGAGCACGAGGCCAAGGCGCAGGGCCTTGAGGTCTCCGTCGGCACCTTCCCCTTCTCGGCCATCGGCAAGGCTTCCGCTATCGGTGAGCGAGAGGGCTTCGTGAAGCTGGTGGCCGATGCGAAGAGCGGCCAGTTGATCGGCGCCTCGGCGGTCGGCCCGGACGTGACGGAATTGATGGCCGAGGTCACCCTGGCCGTCCAGATGGGCTGCACCGCCGCTGACGTCGCAGGCACCATCCACTCGCACCCGACCCTGTCGGAGGTCGTGGGCGAGGCCGCCCTAGCAGTTCTCGGACGCCCGATCCACGGCATGTAGTCCGTATCCAGGCTCCGCAACAGCGCGAAAACACCCCGGGCGGGCAGTCCCTTGACCCGCCCGGGAACACTTCTGCCCTTGCCGGCGTTCACCCCCTGGGGTAGCTGGATCCCTAGCGAGTCGTACTAGCGCGTGCCTGTTCAGTGAATCCGCGGGAGGGGTTCCCGGTCGGCTCTAGAGAGAGCCTTGCGGGGCCTTCATGGTGTCTGCCGGCAGAGGAGAGGGCAAAAGGGCGGACATCGTGGGAGGAGCGGGGCGAAACTCGCAACAGACAAGGGCAGGACCGTAACGGATGGTAACGAGACCTTGACACGAGGGCCCTGCGAAGTCTACCCTGTGGATCACGGTTCTACTATTGCCAGAGGTGGGTCCCGGACCGTGCCGCCGAAGGCCACAGCGTAGCGTGGCAAGGCGGCGTGGCTCCACGCACCTCAGCAGGTCACAAGCGCGGGAGTCTTGCCCTAGGTGAGCAGGGCGGTAGCGACCCCTAGAGATCAGCAGGCGGTGTCGGAGCGGACTGGACCGGGCCAGTTCTCACGGCGGCGTTTCCTGGGTGCGATGGCTGCAGCCGGGGCCGCATCCTTCCTCGGCACAGGGCATGCAGCAGCGCCACCGGGCATACGCGGGATACTCCTGATCGTGGGCGACGACCACGGTGCGCAGTTGGGTAGCCTCGGCACCGAAGGGCTCTCGACCCCGATGCTCGACGGTCTTGCCGCCGAGGGAGTCCTCTTCCGTCAGAACTTCTGCTCTCTCGCTTCTTGTTCTGCCTCTCGATCTTCCCGTTTCACCAGTTCCCATCCTCACTCCCCCGGCGTCACGATCGTCTGTCACGAGTTGTGCGGTGCGGAGCCGTCGGCGGAGTGGAGTGCTAAGTGCGATGCTGCTGGGCGCGGCCGCAAGGCGCAAGACGACCTGCCACGCTCGTCAAGGGGCCCAACCCTCCGGCTGAGCAGCTCTTTGACGTGGCCCAGGACCGGTGGGAGACCCGTGATCTGAGTTCAGACCACGACTCTACCGAGACCTTGCAGCGCCTCCGTGGCGCTCTTGACAACTGGATCGCGCAGACCAAGGACGCCGAAGTCAGCGGTGCTCGCTCCCCTGCGACGGCCGGCTGACTGACCGTCAGGCAGGGCTGCTCGAGCTCAGCGGAGGTGGAAGCGAGGCGGCGGCGAACAGTCGCACTTCCGCGACCTCGTGGGCATCCTCCGCGACGGCAACTACTGGCGCAAGCCTCAGTTGCTGGAGAGTCCTTACGAGCACGCAAACAGAGTCTACGTCTTCGCAGATCAGGACCAGGCGGCGGCGCTGCCCTGAGCTCGCGCGCCGGAGTGTGCGGAGCAGGCCCAAAGCATTGCAGTCTGACAGGCAAGCCGCTGCACAACGGACGCCCGGGGGTCTTGAAGGGACTGGTTGCCAGCTCTATAATCACGTTACCTATTAGTCGTGCACCATCGGTCGAAACACCGCCGAAACGGCGGGCGGGTAGGATGCACTCGTCCCTGGGACGAGAAACCCCTCATATGAGGTCGAAAGGAGAGACACGCGAAATGCGGCGAGGCTTTACACTCATCGAGCTCCTCGTGGTCATTGCGATCATCGCAATCCTGGCAGCTATCTTGTTCCCAGTATTCGCAAGAGCCCGCGAGAAAGCCCGACAGTCGTCCTGTTCCAGCAACGTCAAGCAGATCATGACCGCGTGGAAGATGTACTCAACGGACTACGACGGGCAGTTCACGCACCACATCTACACCCAGGGCACGACCACGATCTACTACTGGTACTACCCGATGGCGCCGTACATCAAGAACAACCAGATCTGGCAGTGCCCCTCCGACCAGCCCCATAACTTCACCAACAAGCCTCTGGACGAGGCCAGCTATGGGATGAACTGGTTGTACTGCAACGGCCGCTACATCCGCACCAGCTCCGGCGGCACCTACAACTACACCCCGAAGCTGCCGGCGCCGTGGAAG
>JBDKVB010000100.1 GCA_039679385.1 Armatimonadia bacterium
TTTGGCTCGCAAGGGCGATGGCGAACCGGGAGCCAAGACGCTGTGGCGCGGGCTGAACCGCCTGCATGACATCGTCCTGGGCGCCCTCCTCTTCGCCCCCCATCTCCTAGATGTGGGTAATGTATAGACGCGTGGAGAGGGGGCTTGGGGGGTGAGGTGCCGGGGCGGCCTTCGGGCGACGAGAGTGGGTAAGTGCCAGGGCAGACAGGTAGGTATCTCATGACACGGGTGTTCATCGACCAGGAGCTGGCGCTGGACGGGTCTGTTATCATTACCGGCGAGGACGCGCACTACCTGCTGAGAGTGGTGCGTGTGCAGCCGGGCGAAGCCCTGACGGTCGTCGACGCGGTGGGTCGCGCCTATGAGGTGGTGGTGGCGGCGTGTACGCCGCAGCAGGTCGAGACGCGGGTCGTGGCTGCGCTGGAGACCAGCGCCGATCCGGCCCTGCAACTCAGCCTGTACGCCGCGATTCTGAAGGGCAAGCACTTCGACTGGGTCCTGCAGAAGGGCACTGAGCTTGGGGTGTCGCGGTTCGTGCCGATAGTAACGGAGCGGACCATCGCGCGGCCGCCGAAGGATCGGATCGAGGATCGGCTCGAGCGCTGGCGGAGGATCGTGTCCGAGGCCTGTCGGCAGTGCGGTCGCAGCCAACCGCCGGAGGTGACGGCTCCGCTCGACTGGTCTGCGGCAATCGCGGACTGGCGGGGTCGTGGTGAACCCGGTCTGCTGCCCTATGAAGCGCTGGCCGGGGAGGCGACCGCGGACCTGAAGCCGCTGCTTCGCGGTCTGAGCCATCCCGGCCGGGTCTCGGTGTTCGTTGGCCCAGAAGGAGGCTTTTCGCTGCGCGAAGTGGAAACTGCCCGCGTCGAAGGCCTGATCTGTGTGTCTTTGGGCCCGCGGATTCTGCGTGCCGAGACCGCTTCGATGTACACTGCTGCGGTTGTAATGTATGAGCTGACCAGATGAGCCCGGGAGGGCGAGGCGTCAGGGCCTCGCCCCGGGGAAGCTACTGAGGCCTTCGTTAAGGAGAGCAGAGATGCGAAAGCTGTCGTTGCCGGCCGTCCTTGCCGCTCTGGTTCTGGTGATCACCGGTTGCGTGGAGCGCGTTCCCTCCACACCTTCAGGCACGCCGCCAGGCGGTGCAGTGAATACCCCGACTCCTGGGAGCGTCGGGGGCAAGACCGAGCTGACCCTCTTCACCTGGACCGAAGTCGATGAGCTGAAGGTCAACCAGGAGCTCATCAAGGAGTTCGAGAAAGAGCATCCCGACATCACGGTCAAGATCGACAACATCTCCGGCAGCAAAGACGCCATGCAGAAGCTGGAGACGATGTTCGCCACCAAGACGGGACCGGATGTCATGTCGCTCCACGGTGCCTACTATATTGGCTTCGCCGATGCCGGCGCCCTGGCCGACCTGAACCAGTTCATCAAGGACGACCCGGACTTCCACCTGGAGGACATCCACCCGCGACTGGTGGAGCTGTGCAAGTACAAGGACGGGTTGTACTCGCTGCCCCGCTACACCTCGGTGTACTCGATCTTCTACAACAAGGGTCTCTTCGACGCCGAGGGTATCCCCTACCCGAAGGCCTCCTGGACCTGGGATGACTACCACCAGATCGCCAAGAAGCTGACCAAGGACCGCGATGGCGACGGCAAGCCCGACCAGTGGGGCTGCATCATCGACTTCTGGGGCGCACGCCTGTATCCGTGGCTGTGGTCGAACAACGCGGACCTGATGGATAAGGACCGCCAGAAGTGCGTGATCGACAGCGCCAACGCCAAGGAAGCACTGGGCTTTATGGCCAACCTGCGGATCAAAGAGAAGCTGGCGCCGGCGACCACCTCCACGGAGCGCAACGAGGCGCTGAACCAGTTTGCGCGGGGCAACGTGGGCATGTACATGACTGGGCCGTGGGACATCCAGACCCTGAACCGCGTGCCGAACCTGAAGTGGGATGTGGCTCCCTTCCCGAAGAAGAGGACACAGTCCACGATGCTGGGGACCGAGAACTACGCGGTGTATGCCCACAGCAAGCACCCCAAGGAGGCCTGGGAGCTGTTCAAGTTCCTCCTCAGCCCCAAGGCTCAGGCAATCATGGCCGAGAAGCTCGACAAGATGCCTTCGCGGCTGTCTGTGCTGAAGGGCGCCTATGCCAAGGGGAAGGCCTCGTACAACCGCCAGGTGTATGTGGATGCCGTGGAGTATGGCCTGCAACCGCCGAACTTCCCGGAGTACAGCCAGGTCGAGGGTATCCTGCAGGCCGAACTCGACCGGATCTGGATCGGGCAGGTCTCGGTTGATGAGGGCCTGACGTCAGTCGCCAAGAAGGTCAACAAGAAGCTGGAGGAGATCCGCGGCCACAAGGGCAGCGGGTAGCCGCCCAGATGACGCGAGCCGGAATCAGTAGGGCCCTCCCCTTCGGGAGGGCCCTCATTCGTATCCGCATATTGCCGAGACCAGGGCGCGCCCGACGGTGGGGCTACTGGCGTCCTGTGAAGGCGTCGCGCAGACGCTCGAAGAGGCCTTTGTCCTCGTCGGGCTGGAGGTCTTCACCGCGCTCGGCCGCAAACTGCATGAGTAGCTCGCGCTGCCGGTCCGTCAGGTCGGTCGGTGTGGTGACCCGGACATAGACGTGCAGATCGCCACGGTGAGTGGAGCCGCGTCGCGGCAGGCCACGGCCGGGAAGGGTGACCTGGGAACCTGTCTGGAGGCCGGCCCGGAGGTTGATCTCCACCGGCCCGTCGAGGCCGTCGATGGTCCTGGTATCCCCAAGGGCTGCCTGGGTGAAGGTGATGGGCAGCTCCATCTGCAGGTCATCACCGTGTCGAGCGAACCGCTTGTGCTGGCGGACGCGGACTCTGACATAGAGGTCGCCGACTCTGCCGCCACCAGGGGGAGCCTCGCCGAACCCCCGCAGGACGAGTTCCTCTCCGTCCTGGATGCCGGCCGGGACAGTAACCGTGAGGGTCTCCTGCCGTTGGACAACAGCCCGCCCCTTGCACTCTTCACAAGGGTGCTCGATGATCTCGCCCGTGCCGTGGCAGTCGGGGCAGTCGTGGATCGAGGAGATGGTGCCCAGGAAGGTGTTGTGGGCGGAGCGGACACGCCCTACGCCGCCACAGGTTGCGCAGCGAGTAGTTGAGGTTCCTGGTGCGGCACCGGTGCCGTCACAGGCTTCGCAAGTGGCCAGACGGGGATAGGTGATCTCCCGCTCTACACCCTTCAGAACGTCTTCGAGAGTGATCTGCAGGTCGTAGCGCAGGCTGCGGCCGACTTCGACGGTACGCCCGGCGCTCCGCCCGAACCCGAAGGGATCGCCGCCGAAGGCGCTGGCGAAGATGTCGAAGATGTCCATTGGGCTTCCGCCGAAGCCCATGTCGCCCTGACCCTCCGGGCCAAAGCGATCGTACTTCGCCCGCCGTTCAGGATCGGACAGCACCGCATAGGCTTCGCTGATCTGCTTGAAGATCTCCTCGGCCTCGGGATTGTCGCGGTTGACGTCCGGATGGTACTCGCGAGCCATCTTGCGGTAAGCGCGCTTGATGTCCGCATCGGAGGCGTCGCGCTCGACGCCCAGCAACTCATAGTAGTCTTGCTTCACGCCGCCATTGGTCATAGTGTGGAGCCTTCGGTACCCCTTCTCAGGCCGGGGCACCCCTCCGGATAGGAGCCTGAGGAGCGCCCGGCAACAACGCATCTACTAGCGACAGCCATGCCGACGAGATGCCACCGCCTGCAAGCAACGGTCCGGTTTGACACAGAGGACATCTGCAGAGGACACCGTCTGCGCTGCTTGCCCGGGTTCGGCTGGTATGCAGCGGGTGCCGAGGTACACCGGCCTTCGGCACCCAGCGATCAGACAGGGACTCGGTTACTCGTCTTCGTCGCCGTCTTCGTCCTCTTCGTCGCTTTCTTCCTCTTCCTCGACGTCGACGGCCTCGCCGGCAAGTACTGAGGCACGGGTCTGACGGGCCTCACGCGGGAAGAGGATCGGCTCCTCGGGTTCGCCGTCGCGGCCTGCGTAGTACTGGTCGCTGGTGGTGATCCCAAGCTCCTCGGGCCGGTCGACGGAGGCATGGATGACGACCTTGCCCTCGGCGATCTCGGCGAGGGCGATGGTCAGCGGGTTACGGGAGTTGACGGTGACCAGAGGTGGCGACCCGTCTTTGATCTGTTTGGCGCGCTGGGCGGCCGCGACGACAACAGCGAAGCGGCTGCCGACGCTGGAAACCAGTCTCTCGAGTGGGAATTCGTCCACGTATCTGCCTCCTAGGTGCGGCGGAGCTGAGGGCGCGAGCGTCAAGGCCGGCCACTGCGAACGGATTGGAGACCGGCAGTCGGGCAGGCAACGTTACACGTCCTCTTGCTGCCAAAGGCGTACGCGGGGCTTTGCCAGCAACAGGACGCGGAATCACCCACCGTGAGACTTATAGTATATTCATACCCGCCGGCGACGTCAACTGGAGGTCACGCGAGGAGAGCCAAAAGTGCGGTTGACAGGCCCAAGCAAGTTGTGTATAGTCATAATCCGTCCTGCGAGGGTGGCACGGCGGAGTATGCTGTGAGAGCCAGGTTGGGGTGGTCAGATGCCCTCGGGTCCTGCGGCACGCTCGAGCCGTTAGCTCAGTCGGTAGAGCATCGGACTTTTAATCCGAGGGTCGAAGGTTCGAGTCCTTCACGGCTCACCAAAAAAAACCAGGGGCCCCTTGGTCTAACGGTTAGGACACCGCTCTTTCAAGGCGGCGGCAGGGGTTCGACTCCCCTAGGGGCTACCACACTTCTTGACAGGTTACCTTGGGCGGGTAGCTCAGCTGGTCAGAGCGCGTGCCTTACAAGCACGAGGTCGCAGGTTCAAGCCCTGCTCCGCCCACCAGGTCTAGCATACAGGGGCATCTCTTCGGCCGGTCATAGCAATCCGGCGCCTACACGTGGCGAGGTAGCTCAGTTGGTAGAGCAACGGACTGAAAATCCGTGTGTCCTCAGTTCAATTCTGAGCCTCGCCACCAAAGTCTTCTACTGGGCAGCCGCCGATCTTCTCGGCGGCTGTCTCAGGAAAACCCGTCGTGGAATAGGGCGGGAGTGGGGCCAGCGTAGCTCAATTGGCAGAGCAGCGGAATCGTAATCCGCAGGTTATCAGTTCGACTCTGATCGCTGGCTCCAGACAAACAGGTACGTGGCGGCTCAGGAAGGCACTCAGGCCCTGCAAGGCGGGGATTGGGTCACACAGGGGTCGCCGTCTAGCGCACGCAGACGCCTGGTCGGACACCGGCGGCCCTCCTGGGCCGTGCAAGTGAGGGGCCGGGCGATTTCGTTATGGGGGTCAGCCGTTAAGGCTCCCTTCCCCCGGTCCGTGTAGTCGTCATACCCCGTGCCGTGAGGGAGTCAATCCCGAGGGAGTGAATCCCTGTGACCATCACCAAGGCCGTCATTCCTGCCGCGGGCCTGGGCACGCGACTGTACCCTGCGACGAAGTCCCAGCCCAAAGAGATGCTGCCACTCGGGACGCGCCCGACGATCCAGTTTGTCGCAGAGGAACTGGTCGGGGCGGGTCTGCACCAGCTTCTCATCGTCACCGGGCGTCAGAAGCGCGCGATCGAGGACCACTTTGACCCCGCCGATGGCCTGCACCCCGAGAACAAGTGCGAGCGCTGCGCTGAGATCTTCGACACCTCCAGGGTCCACTTCTTCTACATCCGCCAGTCGTCCCCACGTGGTCTGGGCGATGCCGTAGCCCACGCCGAGGATTTCACCTCCACGGATCACTTCGTGGTGGCGCTGGGCGACTGCGTCATCACCAGCCCCGGTCGCTCCGACCTGCTCAAGCGCATGGTCCAGACGCACTGTGAGATGGGAGCCGCAGCGACGATCGCCGTGCAGCGCGTCTCCCCGGAAGCGACCAAGAAGTACGGGATCGTGGCTCCGGTCGGACCTGTGGACGGGCCTTACGTGAAGCTGCAGGACCTCGTCGAGAAGCCCGGGCCGGACAAGGCCCCGAGCAACCTGGCGGTCTGCGCCCGGTACGTGTTCTCGCCGGCGGTGTTCGAGTACCTGCGGCAGACTGCGCCGGGACATGGTGGCGAGGTGCAGCTCACGGACGCGATTCGGGGGATGGTGGCTGCAGGTCTTCCGGTGTATGCAGTGCCGCTGGCGAAGGAAGAGGCGCGGCTCGACGTAGGCGATTTCCCGTCCTACGCGCGGGCCTTCATGGAGGTCATGCTCAGGCACCCGGAGTTCGGTCCGGGCCTGCGTGAGTTTGCCCACAAGCTTCTCGGGACACTTGAGACGAGCTGAGATTGCCGGCAGGTATGAGTGGTGGATGCGGAGAAAGGCAGGGGTGGTGGAGATTCTCGCGGTGAGACGAGGAAAGGACGAAGCCCATGCGTGACGTCGCCTCCATCATTGGACTGCGTGTGATCTCGTCGCAAGAGGGCCGAGACCTCGGCCCGGTCAGCCAGGTTGTGGTCGATCTGGCCGCAGGCGTCGTTGAAGGCCTGATCATCGGCAAAGGCGCGTCGGAGAAGGGTGTCGAGGCGCGCGACATCGACATTGTTGGCGTGGATGCAGTGATGGTGACCACCCACCGGGTGGCCAAGCCGCTGTCGGAGCTTCCCGTGCTGCTGCAGAAGCGCCGTGACCCCGAGGCGCCACCTCGTGAGGTCATCACGGACAGCGGGAAACGCGTCGGAGTGGTCGGCGCGGTCTTCATTGACGCCACGGGACGCAGGGTGACCCGCTACGAGATCTCCAGTGGCGCCTGGCGGGACCTGATCGAGGGAGTGCAGACGGTCTCCCCCATCCCCGGAACGGTGGATGGCAACGACAGCGTGGTCATCCCGGCCGCTGCCCTGGGCGAGACCGAGCTTGGTGGCGGGCTCAAGTCGCAGATCGCCAAGCTGGGCGGCATCGCCAGGACACAGGCACAGCAGGCGGCCCACAGCCTTGAAGAGGGCGCCGAAGCGGCCAAGCGCGGGGTTGCCAGCGTCGGCGAGAAGGCCTCGGGAGCTGCGACGAAGGTGAAAGAGACCATCGCCGAGCGCACCCACGCCCACGAGGAACAGAAGGCCGAAGCCCAACCTGCTGCGGAGGGTGAGGCTGCCCCGGAGGCCGAGAAGCACGGCGAAGGGATTGCCGAGGCCATGCGGAAGCGGCTGCAGCTTGGTGTGGCGGCGGTGAGCGAGAAAGCCTCAGAGGCCGCGGCTAAGGTGAAGGAAGTCAGAATCGGCAAGAAGGAAGCTGCGCCCGAGCAGGAGGCGGAGACCTCCGAGAAGGCCGAGGAGCCCGCTGCCGAGGCCAAGGAGGAGCAGGCTCCCGAAGCGGTACCTGCCCAGGAGAGCTGCTGCGCCGAGGCCAAGGAACAGCCCTGCGAAGAGCAGCCCTGTGGGGAGAAGCCGGCGGAAGAACTGCCCTGCGCTGAAGGTGCCGGCGAGGAAGACAAGCCCTGTTGCGAGTCGGAGGCCCAAGGCGACGCTCAGTGAGTGGGCGTACGAGGGCACACAGTGTGTACCACCAGTACCAGGAGAGCCAGTCTCCGAGCGTGCTCGCAGGCGGCCGTGCCGGATGCGTCTGCGGGTAGTGCTCGTGTCACGCCTATACATATGGATCTGATTGACGGACTAAAGCAGGTAGCCGACCTGGACGTCGATACACACGTCCCGATGTCGGAGCATACATCCTTCCGCATTGGTGGGCCGGCCGACGTTCTGGTGGTCCCCCACACTAGGGAAGCACTGGCGTCTGCGGTGCGGCTTCTCAAGGAGGCCGGGCAGAAGCCGATCGTGATCGGGAACGGCACCAATCTGTTGGTGTTGGATGGCGGCATCCGTGGGGTGGTCGTGAAGATCGCCAACGGCATGTCGCGGGTCACGGTCGAGGACGACCTGATCATCGCCGAGAGCGGCGTGCGCATGGCCTCGCTGTGCAGCACCTGTGCCCACCACGGGCTCGGCGGCCTGGAATGGGCTGCCGGGATTCCGGGGACCCTCGGCGGCGCACTGATGATGAATGCCGGCGCTCATGGCGGCGAGATCGGGCCCCTTACGGAGTGGGTCAAGACGGTCCTTCCCAGCGGAGAGTTCCGCACGCTCCAGCGCCAGGAGCTCACCTTCGGGTACCGCATGAGCTGCTTCCAGGGCTCGCCGGAGATCATCGTCCAGGCGGCCCTGAGGCTGGTGAAGGACGACCCGGCGGTCGTTCACGCGAAGCTGTGCGACATCATCGAGACGCGCTGCGAGAAGCAGCCGGTGGCCATGCCGAGCGCGGGATGCGTGTTCAAGCGCAGTCCGGGTGAGGGCGCCGGGCGGCTCGTGGACTGGGCCGGCTGCAAGGGGATGCGCGTCGGCGGAGCAGTCGTCTCGGAGAAGCATGCCAACTTCATCGTCAATGAAGGTTCGGCCACGGCCGCGGAGGTCCTGAAGCTCATCGAGGTCGTGCGGGCGAAGGTCAAGGAGAGGTTCGACGTGGACCTCAAGACCGAGATCTGCATCCTCGGCGAACCGGCGGAGGAGTAGCCCGTCAGGGCAGGATCGGCGACAGTAGACAGTTCCCTCAAGCAAAGCGGGCGGCCAGAGATGGCCGCCCGTATCGTTTTCCCAGGTTGCTGTCCAGCCTCTACCCCACCTTGCCAAACACCAGAACGTCCGTGGGCACGTGGTTCTCGTCCTCAATCTGCCCGCGGAAGCACCCTTCCTGCTCGAAACCCAGCGTTTGCAGGGCTGCGATCTTCGCCGTCGCCTGCGCGTCGCAGAAGGCCTGGACCTTGGCACCCGCCGGGATCGCCAGGCTGCCGGCCAACTCGGCGGCACGTTCGTGGAAGTTGGCATGGACCATGACGTCAAGGACGAGCGGCCGTCCGCGCCATGCGGGCTGCTTCGCCAGGAGTGCGTGCCCCAGGATCGCGCCATCGGGCCTCGACAGGACCCGGGTGCCAAGGATGCTGCCCTTCGCCAGCCCCTGACGCAGACCGAGGTACTCGCCCTCATAGGCAGCGTGGCCGAACTGCTGGAAGTAGAAGCTCTTGAGTTGCCATTGGCCGGTGACGGCGTAGAGTGCTTCGAGGAGCGGCCAGTCCTCCCAGCGAGTATCCCTGACGCTGGCCGGTCCGGGGGCGAAGTGGGTCTCGAGGAAGCCCGCGTCTGGCAGCCAGGTCATCTTGCCGCTGTTTCCCCGCCCGACGAAGCCGAAGCTCTCGTAGATGTGGTACGGCGGCGTGTCGTAGCCGGTGCTCAGATACATCGCGCGGCCGCTGCGGGCGGCAAAATCGTCGCACAGGCCGCGGAGGAGCGCGCTGGCGATCCCCTTGCGCCGGTGCTCGGGCGGCGTGAAGACGTGCTGCAGCACGCCGACCCCGAGGTGCTCAACGGTGGTGATGTTGCCGACGATCTCGCCGCTGTCGAGGACGCCGAGGAAGTCGTTCATCGTCAGGGCATCGAGGCCCTCGGAGTAGGCCTGGCGCATGGGCTCCAGCCAGGAGTCGCCCTTGTGGGACAGGAAGGGCAGGATGCGGTCGATCCAGTCCGGCTCAGGAGCCGTGGTCTTCACGACGGCCATCGACTCGCCCGACTTGAGGGTCACCTTCGCAAGGGTGGTCACCATGGTCGCTACCTCCGGGGGTCCAGTGGTCCAGGGAGCTTACTGTTTCGGGGTGCGCAGGCGGTACACCTTCACGTCTCCCGCGTCGATGAACAGGTAGCGAGCGAGCTTGCGTTCCTGCCCGGGGCCGGCGAGAGCCCGCTCGTAGGGACCCCACCAGAGGAGGTCGACGCGGTACTTGTCGGAGGGCTTTGCCGGGCTCGACTTGCGCAGCGCATGGCTCGCGGCAAGGGCTATACTCTCGGCCTCGCCGGGCATGCCGCCCTCAGCGAGGGTTTGATGGAAGAGCCAGTTCGGCAGGCCGCAGTCAGCGGCGGTGTCGCCGGTCTTGTCGGAAGGACCGCTCAACAAGCGCGAGATCGAGCGATCGGAGAGACCGTAGGCGGCGAAGGTGGCGGCAGTGCGGTCGAGGAGTTCGGCTGCCGTTGCCGGGGTGACGATGCAGTAAGGCAGGAATACGTTGCAGGCGGTGTAGACCGGCGCCAGCGCAAGGGCATCCGGATCGAGCGCCATGAGGACGCTATCCACCGGGGCACGCAGGGACAGCTCATGGAGCGCCGTCTGAGTGCACGCGGGAAGCGTATGTGCCGGGGCCATCCGCGCGGCATAGAGACGATGGTCCTGGGCCGTGTAGGCGAGGGTCAGAAGCGACAGGAGCCCGAAGGCCACGCAGGTCACCTGGTGCCCGCGACGTGCCATGACCAGCGGATCCTCCGCGCGCCACAAGCGACGGGTCACAGGCAGTACCCAGGCGCCGAGGAGCAGAACCGCTGCAACGGCGCTCCAGGGCTGCCAGCAGCGCCCCAGCCAGTGCCACTCCTGGGTGTTCATGCCCGCAACACGGGCTCCGAGGATGCAGGCAAAGGGCGCGAGCAGGAAAGCCAGGAGGGGGAGGAATTCGCGCCGGCGCTTCGGATACAGGGCCACCAGGAGGACCAGCAGGGCCAGGTCGTACTTCTGGTAGGCCCAGCGCACATGCCTTCCGCCCCAGCTCTGTCGAGCCATCATCTCTGCCTTGCCCGAGAACCCGTGAGGAGCGACGCTCTGGTACAGGACAGGCAGACCGATCACCAGGCCAAGGCCCAGGGCGGCCAAGAGAAAGGGAGCGCTGCGGCGGGAGTCCCGACGCAGGGCTGTGACGCCAACCAGCAGCAGCCCGCCGACCAGGGCGAAAGTCCAGTAGAAGGCGTAGCAGTAGATCGTGGCAGCGAAGACGACGCCGGTCCAGGCTGCGGTGCGCCAGCGAGGATGCTCGTAGAGAGTGAACAGCCCCAGAAGGGTGGCCGCCAGGGGGATGAAGGCCAACTGCGGGACGGTGAGTCGTGTGAACTCAACGGGGCGATCGCTGGAGAGCAGGTGCAGACGGTCGGCGAGAGTGGATAGTGAAGGGTGTGCGACCAGGGCAAAGGGCAGCGTTACCTGGTCATGCGCCAGCACGCAGACCAGGGCGGCGGCGATAGCGACCGCCTCATGTGCCCCGAGACGGCGGCAGACGGCATAGAGGAGCAAGACCGACAGAGGCGGCAAGAGGAAGTCGCACAGGATGAAGACGTTCGCCACACTGCGCTTGACCAGGAACCCCAGGAGACCGGCGATCAGGCTGTCCAGCCAGGCCTGCCCGAGGAAGGGCGTCCCGTTCTTGTGCTCCAGGCCGTCCGGATCGGCGCTGAAGAGGTGACCGTCGAGGACTTCACGCACGCGCGGTGCGTAGTAAGTGGTCTCGTCGAAGGTGAGGGCTGTCACGCCCCTGACGACCTGCGGGACGTAAGTCTTGCCCTGAGAGGCCAGCCGGGAGGCCATGAGCCAATGCGGCATCCCGCACACCAGTCCCGTCAGCAGGCAGGCAGCGGTGATGGGCAGCCAGTGCCACCGGCCGGGCCTGAGCACGGGAATCGACGCAGTATCCTCCCCCACTGCGGGGGCAAGGGTGGAAGGGCTGGCCTCTGACATGGTGGGTGGCTGTCACGCCCCTGGGAAGGAGGAGCCGGCCTGCGGTCCAGCTAAGTCCAGAGGAACGCGCAGGCCGGCCTCGGTTGCCTGAGTGTTAGGGCTCGACCTTCAGCACCGCAGAGACGGCGCCATCGGCGGCATAGCGCGTGACCTGCCAGTCGGCCCCCAGGTCCATGACGTCGCGGCGGCCATCGGCGAACTGGATCTCGGCCTTGAGGCCGTCACCCGGCAGGAGGTGGAACTGGCGCACGGGGCACTCCTGGCCCGGTCGCGTCGGATAGAGCAGATAGACGGTCTGCGTGACGCCGGTCGCCTTCCAGGTGAAGCGGGCAACGGGCATCGGGTGCTTGTTGCCGACGCCGTGGGTACCGATCCAACCCAGATAGTAGGGAGTCTCCTGGCCCTTGACGATGTCGGCCACAGCCGGCTGGCGTCCTGCGGTGAGGATATGCAAGTTCGCGCTGTCGCCGAGAGTCGAGGCCGTGGCGCCGGAGGCCTGAGCATCTGCGGTGCCCAGGTGGAAGTGCGACGCATACTGGTGCTCGGCGGCATCCGGTGGTGTGAGGGTGTCGACGACGACCCAGTACTCGGGCTTAACGAAGAGCACCTGACGGCGCTGCACGACCTTCAGCTCGTTCTTGGGGCCGAAGCCGTCATCGTACACGCCCTCGCAGTAGTCGAAGGCGGCGGTGGTGTGGAAGGGATTGGTCTGCGGCTCCGTGTTGACGTTGCTGGAGCGCACGTTCCGCCGGGCCTGCGTCAGACCGTCGACGGCAACGATGTTGTGAGCCCAGGGGCCGACGACATAGCTGCGCATGGCCGATCGCTCGTAGGCGTAGCTGCCCACGTCGACCAGCAGGTACTTGCCGTACGCCGAGAGGACCATTGCGAGCTTGTCCTCATGCTGGTGACCGAGTCCGAAGGGGCCGACGTCGAAGAGCATGTAGTTGTCATCACGGCCCCAGCCGGTGCGCATGACCGACCAACCTGCCCAGGGGAAGAAGTGGGACAGATGATCGGGCTGCCGGCCCTCTTTGCCGTCCGTGGCGATCCAGCGGAAGTCCTCGCGCTGCGGGAAGTACTCAAGCGCCTGGCGTAGCGTCCCCGGCACATTGACGTTCCAGGCATCGTTGAGATAGGGCAAGGTGCGGTCCGGCATCATGGCCCACATTCCATAGGCCCACATGCGCTCGAGCTTGGAGACGTAGTTCTCGGGGAGCGCGATGTCGTTGAACATGCAAATCCGGGCCAGATCGAGGAAGTTGCCCAGAGCAACGTAGTGGTAGCCGGTGGTTAGTTCCTTCTGTGCGCCATCGGGATAGACCTGGTTATCAAGCTCTGTGTAAAGCCGCTTGACGGCCTCCTCGCGCCAGGTCTGGGCCTGCTTGAACTCGGGGAAGAGCACCCCGACATGGCACATCCCGTTGGCTTCCATGGTTAGCCAGTTGCCGCCGGTCGGGTAGTTGTACAGGTACTGGGCCTGCTCGGCCATTGACTTGACCATCATCACAACGTCGTCGTCGGTGAAGGTCGGGGAGGACAGGAAGTAGTAGAAGGCCTGCGGCCAACTGCCCTGGAGGCGGATGCCGCACTCAATGGTGCGCCAACGGGAGCCGACGCTGTTGTTCACGCGCTCTGGCAGGAAGTTATCGTGGATCCAACTGCGCAGCTCCCAGACCCACTCCTGGGCGTACTTCTCATCGCCGGTGTTCCAGTAGGCTCGGCCGAGACCCGACCACCAACTGTGGCGTCCGAACTGCCAGGTCCACTCGGGGTTGAAGGGATTCGTCGGGTTGGCTTCCCAGTCGATTTTGTCCTCGAACTGCAGCGGGACGTCGCACACGTAGTAGAGGTGCTTCAGAGCCTGGTCGGCGCCCCGGGTATCGGGGTTGGCCGGACGCTTGTCGGGCTCGGGCTTGTCGCGCCAGTTGACATAGTAGCGGGGCGTCTCACGGACCTTGAGGTACTTGACGTAGGCAGCCTTGGCTCCCGCCAGGTCGCCGGCCTGGACGAGGGCCTTGGTGCGCTCGAGGCCGGGATAGTCGAGATTCAGGGATGCGAAGAACTCTGCATCGGTGGTCTTGGGTCCCACGGGCGGTGCCTCCCAGGAGAGCTTGAAATCGTCAAAGGTGACGCAAGTGTTGGGATCGGGAGTGTTGTCCCAGCCGGAGGCGGTGAAGTTCATCCCATCGATCTGGTCCCAGCCACGGGGCTCACGGGCGGCGTCGAAGTCACGCGGGATCGCGTAGCTGAACTGCTTCCAGCCGGTGAAGTCGACCACGATATCATGCATGTAGTAGTCGGAGCCCTCGGTCTTGGGGTTCTCTGAGGGGACGATCATCATGAACCGCGCCTTGGTGGCCTTTGGAGAGTACATCCAAAAGCTGAGGCGGTTGTAGGCCTTCCAGTCGGGCGTGATCCCGTTGAGGTTCAGGTAGACGCTCTTGCTGTGGTCCCAGCGAAGGGCGGCCTTGCCCTCCTTCACGTTCTGGGTGTCCAACTCGCCGCCGGAGCACTGGGAGAGTTCGTCACAGGAGCAGAGGCTGAGGGCAGGCGGCTGGGCCACGGCCGGGGTATTCCCCGTCAGACCTGCCCCGAGGAACAGGGCGAGACCGAACAGCCACCAACCTGAGGATAGAGAAGCGCGCATGGGCTGGTCCTCCTATCTGAGCACTTGCATGATGTCGCCAAAACTCTCGAAGGGAAAGAAGGGCATGCCCCTGCGGGCCGCATCCTCGGCGAGATGACTGCGGGCGAAGAGGACGTCGGCATACTTGGCCGGACACATGTCGGAGTGGCCATCTCCCACGTAGAGGACGCGGGAGAAGTGCGGGCGCAGCTCGAAGAGGTGATGCAGCTTGCAGTTGCCGCACTGAGCACAGACCGGTGTGCGGTGCGGAAAGCTGACGGTGACGCCGCGCTCGTCGATCGTACCATGGTTAACGAAGCGCGGGATGCAGTCGTACTGACGGTCGAGGACCCGCTCACCGTCGCAGGCGGTCAGACCCAACCGCGTCAACATGCGGTCGAGGTACAGATCGAGGCCGTCGCTAACCACGACGATATGGGCCCGGCGCTCCTTGAGGAAGGGGACGAAGTCGCGGAAGTCCTCGTGCAGGGGGAAGCTGTCCAGAAGGGCGTAGAGCTCCTCGGGCGGCAAGTCCACCATGGCCCACTGCCCGGCGAGGCACTGCATGGAGTCGATCTCGCCGCGCCGCCACACATGCTCCAGGTCCCAGGCCTTCTCCAGGTTGAGGGCATCGATCACGGCGATGCCGGTGTCGATGACGCTGATGGTACCGTCGAAATCGCAGAACACTAGATCGTTCTCGCCGAGGGGGCGTACTGCCTGGGGCCTCATACCGTCGGTCTCCATGGTTCCAAGACGAGCTACGGCGGGTGCCGTCGGAGCGCATTATAACCCATTTGACGAGGTCGTACAGAAGGGATACGGTCCGGCGAAGCGAAGTAGACCGCATCAGGGAGTACCGCTCCCGGCAGATTGGGGTGCTCAGGAGGATCCGGAACCGGGAGGTTAGTGCCTGGCATCTGAGACCTGACCTACGGAGGCATCATGGAAGGTCTGCGAGTAGTTGAGTACCAGCCCGAGCTGGCCGAAGACGCGCTCAAGATTCGCAACGCCATCTTCCCGCCCCTGACCCTGGAGCAGTGGCTCGAGACCACTACGATGACGGGGTCTCTGGCATACCTGGGAGACGAGGTCGTGGGCTGCATTCCCATGGACCAGCGGGACTTCCTCGCCGCGCCGGGCAAGCCAATCCGCGTCATCTTCGAGAACGCCGTCGGCACGAGAGAGGACATGCGCTCACGAGGCGTCGGCTCCGCCATGATCGAAGCGGCCCGTGAGTTCCTCAGCGACCGCATCGACGTGATGATGGTTTACCGCGGTGCAGAGCGGTCCGATGGGTACCGCTTCTATGTAAAAAGCGGCCATTATGATATGATTTACCTTCGTCGAGGAATGTGGGAGAGCCCCAGCGGAACCCGAGAGGGAGTTGCCCTCGGCAGCCTGGCGGAGATCGCCGCGGACGCAGCGGGAATCCACGAGGCCTTCGTCGGGAGCTTCGGGAACATCGCGGGATTTCCCCCTCGTTACCCCGGATATCAATACAAGAAGCTCGGGGGGCACATCTACCAGGTGCTGCCGCAGGAGACGCTGTACTGGCGAACTCCTGTCTCCGGTCCCCTGGAGGCTTACTGTATCGGTGGTGTGCGCACAGGTACGGCGCACTCCGACGGCACGATCACGATCCAGGAGATGGCCAGTCGGAGCGGCGGGGAGGCCATGCAGCGGGTTCTCTCGGCGGTCGGGGCGGAAGCTGCAGCACGCCAGGGTTCGGTGGCTCGAGTAACCAGCCAGGACGACCCCTTCCGGTCGTTGATGCGGAAGATGGGGTTCGTGGAGCCTGTGCGGCACACCATGATCATGGCGCAGGTGATCCGGCCGCAGGCGCTGTTTGAGAAGGTCTGCACCGACCTGAGCCTGGTGGCCGATCTGAAGATCAAGGTGTGGACGCCGACCCGGGACTATGTGCTGTACGAGGGTCCCGAGGCGCAGACAGAGATCACCGTCGAGGGCAAGGATGCCGAGATCTACCGGATGCTGGGCCGACGCCTCGACGTGCAGTCGGCGATTGAGCATGACGTGATCAGCGTCCAGAACGGTAGTGTGGACATCGCCCAGCGGCTGGGTTCTGCCCTGAGCTTCGCGCCCTGGGTCTACCACCATCTGGACTATATCTAGGGGTTGGGACCCTGCAGCAGCAAAGAGCAGCAACTACACGCAAGGCAATCCCTGAATCGCAAGGGGGACCGCAAGATGCCAAGAACGAGCTTCGGCCATCGAATGCGCCGAGAGATCATTGAGCAGCCGGCGGCCGTCACTGCCACTCTCGCCGCGGAGACCGACAACATCCGCGAATTTGCCGCGCGACTGCGGAAGGATAACGTCCAGCAGGTTCTCCTCGTAGCACGAGGAACCTCAGACAATGCGGCGATGTACGCACGGTACGCCTTTCCGATCATCGCCAACAAGCTTACGTCGGTGCTCGCAGCGTCCTTGCTGACGGTCTACGACGCGCAACTGGACATGAAGAACTGTCTGGTGATGGGGATCTCGCAGTCCGGCCAGTCGGTTGGGGTTGTGGAGTTCCTGGAGCATGCCCGGCACCATGGCGCGATCACCTGCGCACTCACGAACACCGCAGACTCACCGCTGGGTAAGGCTGCCGACGTGGTGCTGGCCACCCATGCCCGGGAAGAGAAGAGCGTCCCGGCCACCAAGACGTACACGACGGCGCTGGCAGTGATTCACCAGCTTGCCTCTCTGTGGGCCGGTGATGTAGAACGGGCCAAGCGCATCTATGACGTGCCCGGATGCATCGAGCAAGTCCTCAAGATGGAGGGGCAGATCCAGCAGCGGGCTGAGAGATACCGGTACATGCCGGGCTGTGCGGTAGTGGGCCGGGGCTTCAGCCTCTGCACCGCCCTCGAGGCGGCGCTCAAGATCGCCCAGTGCGCCTATGTGGTCCCTGCAGCGTATAGCGGGATCGACTTCCTCCACGGTCCGATCGCCAGTATAGAGCCCGGCTATCCGTGCATGGTCTTTGCTCCGGAGGGTAAGGCCCTCCAGTCGGTGAGCGAGCTTCTCGACGCTCTCGACGAACGTCAGGCGGAGACGATCGTGGTCTCGAACTCGGCCCCCCTCCTCGACCGGGGGACTGTCAGTTTCCGTGTGCCTGCCATCGACGAGGAGTTCGCGCCTCTGGTCTCGGTTGTCGTCGGACAGCTCTTCGCCCTGCATCTGGCCCTTCACAAGGGCATCAACCCAGACGAGCCGCGAGGCGTCGCCAAGATCACCTGGACCCTGTAGCTACCGACCGGCCGTCTGAGCCCCATCCTGACAGACCTGACCGGGGCGCATATGAGGGCAGACCCCTTGTGTGCTTCCGTGAGGGCTAGAGGGGCAGGCCGAGCAGTTCCACAGCGAATAAGCCGCAGGAGGCACAGATCCCATGGAACCGAAGCGCATTCTGATCGGTGGCGAGTGGGTGGAGGCCAAGTCGGGTGCTACCTACGAGAACCTCAATCCGGCCACGGGAGAGGTCATCTGCCACGTGGCCTCGGCGGGTGCTGAGGAGGTCGACCTTGCGGTAGCCACGGCACGTCGAGCCTTCGAGAAGCACTGGGCGCCCATGGACCCGACGGCTCGGGCGGCTCTGATGTACAAGCTGGCCGACCGCATCGACGAGCGTGCAGAGGAACTCGGCCGCATGGAGACCTGCGATATGGGCAAGCCCTACTCGCAGGCGGCCGGCGGCGATGTTCCCGGGGCAGCGGCCTTCTTCCGCTACTTCGCCGGACTGGCCGACAAGCTGGAAGGCGAGACGCTGATTACCCCGCCGAACACCTTCGGCTACACCCTTCGCGAACCCCAGGGAGTTGTGGCGGCGATCATGCCGTGGAACTTCCCGATCTGCATGTGCGGTATCAAGGGCGGCCCGGCCCTGGCGGCCGGCAACTGCATTATCTTCAAGCCCGCACCGGCCTCTCCGACGACGGCGCTGGAAGTCGGGAAGATGGCCCTGGAGGTCGGCTTCCCGCCGGGCGTTATCCAGGTGCTTCCAGACGGTGATGGCGCTGCCGGGGCAGCGCTCTCGAGGCATCCCGGAGTGGACAAGGTGAGCTTCACCGGCAGCACGAAGACGGGTCGCAAGGTGCTCGAGTCCTCTGCGCACAACCTGGCCAAGGTGACGCTGGAACTGGGCGGCAAGACAGCCAATATCGTCATGCCCGATGCGGACATGGACATGGCGCTTGCAGCGGCTGTGCGCACCATCTTTCTCAACTCCGGCCAGATCTGCACGGCAGGCAGCCGGCTCCTGCTGCACGAGAGCATCAAGGACGAGTTCCTGGAGAAGATGCTGGGCGTCGTTCGGTCGCTGAAGGTGGGCGATCCCTTTGCGCCGGATACCAAGCTGGGGCCGATCGTCTCGGCCCAGCAGTATGAGCGCGTCATGTCCTACATCGAGGCCGGCAAGTCCTGTGGGGCTTGCGTGCTGACCGGTGGCGGCCGACCCACAGAGGCCGCACTGGCTGCGGGCACCTATGTGATGCCGACGATCTTTGACAAGGTCACGATGGACATGCCCATCGCGCAAGAGGAGATCTTCGGCCCGGTGCTGGCGGTCCTGTCCTTCAAGGACGACGACGAGGCTGTGGCGATCGCCAATGCCACGGACTATGGACTGGCTGCGGCTCTGTGGACACGGGACGGGAGTCGTGCCCACAACCTCGCGCGGAGACTGCAGGCCGGGATCATCTGGATCAACTGCACGAACATTTTCGGGCCCTGGATGCCCTATGGAGGGTACAAGGTCAGCGGCCTTGGCTTCGAGTGCGGGATCGAGGGGCTCAAGGAGTTCACGCGGATCAAGACGGTGCTCATGGACACAAGCAACCGGCCCGAACGCTGGGCGCTGGACTAGGAGAGGCGGCACGCTTACGAACCAGGAGCACGACACGCAAGACGTGAGCGGGTCACCGGCGGCCACCGAGACGATCTCAGGTCCCTCGAAGTGGAGGGAGTTGTCGGTGGGGCTGCTGCTCATCGTGTTCGCTCACGCCTGCGACATCCTCAGCACCTACCTGCGCACGCCCGACCTGTCGAGGGAAGTCGGGCCGGGCTACCTGCTCCTGGTGTCCAGGGGTCTCGGCGGCTGGGGAGCGCTGCTGGGCATCAAGCTCTTCGGCGTGCTGCTCTCCGTGTCCCTGTTCATCTACTACATGAGGAACCGGCGGTACTTCTATCCGCCTGACGAGGGCATGATCTTCCACGATTTCCTGCACTACACGCATGGCAAGGAGGCACTACGGGGCCGAGACGGTCGATGGCTGGCTCCGTCGCCGAAGCTGCTGGCTGTGTGGATGGCCTTCACTGTGGCCATTGGCACTGCTGCCTATGCCTACTTCCTGGCGTGGCACAATATCATGGCGACACCACTTCTGGCCCGTATGGCCGACAGCCTGGCGCCTGCGGCGATCTTCATGGTGTCGGCGGTGGTGTTCTGGCAGACGCTCTATCACGACTACCGGCGCGGAGGGGTCCGCTGATGCACAGGCGACGCTTCCTGGCGCTGCTTGGCGGCGGAGTGGCCAGCCTTGCCGCCGCTGGAGTGTGCTGTGGCGAAGGGCAGGATACCTGGGACCTGCGCCTGACCTGTTGGCGGGTGCCGGTACCGCGTCTCCCCCACTCCCTTGATGGGGTGCGTGTCGCACACCTGTCGGATTTCCATGTCGGGGACGACGTGCCGGCGAGCTTCGTGATCCAGGCTCTGGAGATGGCTCAGGCGGCTAAGCCGGACCTGATCGCTCTGACCGGCGACTTCGTCTCGTACAACTGGAAGAACCTGGAGCATGTGCAACCGGCTCTGTCGCGACTCCATGCCCCTCTGGGCGTCTATGCGTGCCTGGGCAACCACGACGATTTCTGCGATCGTGCCAAGTACATCACCGATGGCCTGGAGGACTGCGGCATCGAGGTACTGACCAACACCTCCAGGCGGCTGGCGGGGCACAAGGACGCCTGGGTGGTCGGCGTCGATGACCCGTGCACGGAGCGCCATGATTTCGACCGGGCGCTGAAGGGCGTGCCGCACGAGGATTTCCGGCTGCTACTGGCTCACTCGCCGGAGATTGCCGACGCAGCGGCACAGTTGTCGATCGACCTGGTGCTCGCAGGCCATACTCACGGCGGCCAGGTGAATCTGCCGCTGGTGGGCCCACCGGTCGTGCCGACCAAGTACGGTCCGCGCTATGCCTGGGGCCTCTTCGACTGTCACGGCACGCGGATGGTGGTGAGCCGTGGCGTCGGCGTGGTCGAGCCCGTGATTCGGTTCCGCTGTCCCCCTGAGGTCGGGCTGTTGACGCTCTGCCGCGGCGACTGGGCGCTCCCCGCAGGCCAGTGGGGAGTGGACGGTCGGGCTCTGGGTCGGAAGTTGCGTGGGTCGCTCACGGGCCTGCGCAGTCTTCTGAGCGGCGTTCATTCGGGGATCTAGGGGCCTGGCCCAGGCCCTGGTCTCGCTAGACGGTGACGCGGTGCGTATATGGTGTTGGAAGGGAGCGCTGACTGCCATGGCTCGCTCGGTTCAGTCGCAAGAGGAAGGCCGGACCGACATGGCACTGGTCGTTCCGGCGGTCATCGGGGCAGTCACCCTACTGGTTACGGTCCGATACCTCACGGCGCTGGCCGGCCCCTACGTTCTGCCGGCCGCCAGGCTGACGCGTTTTGCGACGGGCATCTGGGCGAGTCATGCACTGGTCTTCCTGACCATGGGGTACGTGGGTGGTTCCTTCGGCCGTTGGCGTGGTGGCCTGGCGGCGGCCGTGGTGACCTTGGTCTTCGGGCTCGCCGCCGGGTTGTTCTACACCCAGGCGCACCTGCTTCCGATGGGCGGCGCAACGCTGGGCGGCATGGCAGCGCTGGCCCTGGTGGCCGGACTCGCAGGCGTCGGTCTGGGTACGCTGCTGCCGGGCACGGGTTTCCATGCGACCGGTGTCCTGCTGCTTGCAGGAGCCGGGATGTGTGTCGGCGCCTTTCTGAACACCGGCGTGGTCTCGGGGAAGGCGACGCGGACCATCAGCCAGATCACGGCGGGGATGATGACCGGGCAGAAGGAAGTCCCGGTGCCGGGGATCCCGGTGCTGCTGTGCGCCGCGGACGGCAAGACCCGACTCTACGAGAGCAAGACCGACGAGAACGGCACCTACGTTTTCAACGGGCCGCGTCCGGGTACGTATGTTCTGTTTGCCAAGGACACGGAGCCAGACCGCGGCAGTGGGCAGTGGGTCCGTCAGCAAGTGACCGCACATTCGCACATGAGCGGCCAGGGCATCGGAGTTGCGAACATCGCACTGCCGGGCTTCCGGGAGACCACGGTGAGCCCCTTCCTTGAGGCCCCGGCGCCGAGCGGCTCAGGCGCAGCACCGACCCCGAGTACACCGTCGCCCTCGCAGGGCGCAGGCTCAACCGGTGGCGGAACCCAGGGTCAGATGGAGCGGCTGCTCAAGGATGCGACCGGCGGCCGATAGCGGGTCTGCGAGTAGAAGGGACGGACCGCCGACCGGCGCCGCTGAGACATGGAGGGAGCGGCGGTTGACGGGAAGGTATGCTAGGAAAGCGGTGAAGGTGTTGGCTCTATCAGGAATCGGCAATCCAGGAAGGTGCGGGCTGGTGGGCCTGCTCCTGCTAGCGGTCCTGGTCTCGGCGTCGGCTCAGGAGGCCCCACGACCAGGCCTGGATGCGCCACAGTTGCGCGTTGCCGTGGCCCCCTTCCGGGCGATCGGTGCAGATGCGGCCCTGGCACAGCAGATCACGAACAGCCTCCGGGCAGCCCTCGCCGGTCATGCGCAACTCCAGATTGTGAGCGGCGCGGAAGTGGACCGGGCAGTGGCGGCTGCTGAGGCCGACTTGCTGGCGCTGAAGCCGGGAGTGGCGCGGGCCCTTGGTGACAAGCTCGGCGTCGACGCAGTGGTCTATGGTCGGCTTGTGGGCGACGTCGGCAGCCTCGTGGACGACCCCTTGCCCACGAGCGGGATCTTTGCACAGCTTCACGTGGTAGAGACTCTCACCCTTGAGGGCCAGGTGCTCCCCGGTGGGGCCCTGCCTCTGGCCGCCGGTACAGACCCGACTGCGGACCTCTTCACGGCGACGCTGGAGCTTCTGCCGGCGCTTGGACGCGTGCTGTCGGTGATTGAGAGCCCCGAGGGATCAACGATTCAGCTCTTCCCGCTTGGCGGGAGAGTACTGGCGCCGAACACCGAGTATGGTGTATATGATGCGGTGATCTACCATGCCGGTGGCGATGCGACCGCTCGCAGCCAGGCACTGGCTCGACAAGACCTCCGACCGGGGCCGCTGAAGGGTCGGCTTCGCACGGCAGCGGCGTCGGATGACCACGCGATCGCCGCAACCGTCGTTACGCCGGGGCTGCGAGTGAACGCCGGGCAGCTTGTCGGACTTCCCCCACTCCCCGGCTCAAAGCAGCAGGGGCTGAGTCTGCCGGGCATGATCGTGGACTGCGAGTCGGGCGAGGCAGTGGTGCTCGTGGCGGGCAAGGTGGCAGGGCTGACTCCGGTGTCGCTGACGCTTGCGCCGGGCGTGAAGAGCACCGTGCAGGTGCTGCGGAAGGACTGCCAGCCGGCCGGCGTCGAGGTGACGGCGGCTGCGACAGACGCAATCGCGGTAAGCCTGGCAGTGAAGGAGCTTGCGCCCTCTGGGTCTCTGCAGGTGGCGACAGCACCGGCCGGTGCAAGCGCAACGCTAGACGGGAACCCGATCGGCACCACCCCGCTTAAGCTAGAGGAGATCACGGCCGGCGATCACCGCCTCATACTGAGCCTCGAGGGCTACAAGCCTCTGCAGCAGGCGGTGACGGTGCGTCGCCAGAAGCCGACCGCGCTCAACCTGAGCTTCCAGAAGGACCTCAAGCGCGTGCTGATCGCCTCCGATCCAGCAGGTGCCAGGGTGTCTGTCGACGGACAGGAAGTCGGGGTGAGCCCGGTGGAGCTTCAGGAGGTTCAAGCGGGTGTCCACGAGCTGCAACTGCTGCTTTCCGGCTACTCGGTGGAGAAGCAGGAGCTGCGCGTGACCCCAGAGCAGGACGCACAGACCTTCCGGTTCAGGTTGCGTCAGTTGGCAGGGAACCTGCGCGTCGAGACCACTCCGCCGGGGGCAGTGGTGACACTGGATGGGGTCGAAAAGGGCAAGAGTCCGCTGGCCCTGACCGGACTTGGGATCGGTCAGCATCAGCTCAACCTCGCCCTGGATGGGTTCCTGCCTGTTGCCAAGACGGTGGAAGTGTCCGACCAGCAGACCACTGCGGTTCAGGAGGCGCTGAGCCGGGCTGAAGGCAAGATCGTGTGCTTGAGCGTGCCGGCCGGAGCGAGGGTTCTGCTGGATGGTCGCGACGTCGGGGTAACGCCCTTGACCCTCGAGGACGTGCCGGTGGGTAAGCGCTTGATCTCCCTGACGCTGGAGGGGTACCTGCCGTGGTCGGCTCGGGTGCCGGTAATCCACGGCCAGGCCACCAAAGTCGAAGTGGGCCTGCTGCGGGGCACGCAGGCGGGTCCGAACCAGTAGCCAGGATCGTGACCGGGCTTGAGCCCGGCAAAGAACCGCGCCGCTTCGCGAGTGTCGCGCAATACGCGTGAGCGAGATTGGCCCTGGGTGCGGTGCCCAGGAGTTCAGGGCCTGGGACAGATCGCACTTAAGCAGGGTTGCGGGAGGCGTTCGTGCGTGGTAGAATCGATTTCGTCTACCGATATGCCGACTTTGGAGGACGGTTCCTTGCCGGAGCAGTCCGAGTACGGAATTGAGTGGCTCCAGAAGGAGCTCGACAAGATCCTCTCCACATACCAATCGCCGCTCGAGCGGCGCAAAGGGTATGGGAACCTTCGCCATGAGTACTCCACATGGAAGCGCGAAGGCGACGAAACCACCAACATCGCGATCATCTATGAGACGCCGGGCGGCTCGACGACCCAGCTGAACATCTCCTACAACAACAAGGATGGGATCTTCACCTACCTGGACTCGTCCCTCGGCGGCAGCGTCGAGACCCGCGACGGACGCGAGGCCCTCAAAGTCATCCACGACCACGTCTTGCAGATCCCCGAGAAACGCCAAGAAGCACTTAACCACCAGGTCGACACCTGGATGGGAGAGGGCAAGTCCAACACCGAGGTCTTCGCGGCACTCAACAAGCTGCTGCAGAACGAGTTCCTCGGCGGCCAAGTCACGGCCATCGAGCTGAAGATGGCCGTGCAGCACGCGATCAAGTGCAAGACACGTCCGGCGCCTCAAGGGTAACTTCGCCTCCCCTTCCCCAGCCTAGGCAGGAATCGGAGACCTCTGCGCGGAAGTGCGTGTGCCGAAGTGTGCAGGTTCCCAGGGAACTGCGTCGGCATGCAGCCTATCCTCGTGTCCGGAAGGGTCGGGGCCGGTCAGGGCCAGACCGCCTTCCACGCTGAGAGGTGCTCTCGATGGCGAAGTTGATTCGTGTCTCGACGATTGCGTGGTCCGGTGGCTCGGCGGGCCTCAAGTCGCTTGAGGAGGTCCACGCCCGGCTGAGTGAGCTGCTGGAGGAAGCCGCTCGCGCCAAGCCGGACCTGGTCGCACTCACCGAGTTCTGCAACGTGTACAACGGCACAGACTCCTCTGAGCAGGCGCAGCCGGTCCCCGGTCCCACCACTGAGCTCTGTGGCGAGATCGCGCGCAAGCACAACATGTACATCGTCTGCAACCTCCCCGCGCTGATCGACGGCAAGATGCGCAATGCTTCCGTGTTCCTGGGGCGTGACGGGCAGGTCGTCGGTCAGTACTACAAGTACCAGCCAACCATCGGGGAAATGGACAAGGGGACCGTGCCGGGCGAGGACGCGTACGTCTTTGACCTGGACTTCGGCCCCACCGGTGCGGCCATCTGCTTCGACCTGAAGTTCATCGAGGTCGGCCAGAGCTTGGCCGCCAAGCGGTGCCGCCTCTGTGTGTTCTCCTCCATGTTCATCGGCGGCGACCGGCTGTCGCACTGGGCACGGGACTTCGGGATGTACATGGTCTCGTCGGTCCCCGCGCGCAGCTACATCGTCGACATGGGTGGTCGTGTGCTGGCAGAGACCGGGTACGAGATCAACCAGGTGCGGGCCGGGTTCCTCCCCCCCATCGCAACGGCCCAGATCAACATGGACCGGATGCTCTTCCACCTCGACACCAACCAGAACAAGTTCGCCGACATGATCAGAAAGTACGGGCCGGGCGTGGAGATCGAGGTCCACTACCCGGAGGCACACTTCACGCTGGCCAGCAAGATGGAGGGCGTTACCGTTGAGGACCTGATCCAGGAGTTCGAGCTGGAGCCGTGGCTCGACTACCTCGACCGGGCACGAGGCGTGCGTCGCAGCAGGCTTGCAGGCTAGCCCGAGCAGGACGTCTCGGGTCTGCGGAGCCAACTGACGGGTATCATTCCACAGGGCCGTGGCAGGCGCCTCAGGGCGAGCTTATCCACGGCCCTGTCTGGTACAAGCACCGGCTATCGGGTGCGCAGTGGCCGACTAGCTCTCAGCCAGCTTCTCACCGCACTCCGGGCAGAAACGCGCCTTGGCGGCCACCTGTGCGCCGCACTCGGGGCACAGGACCTTCTCGGGCTCCGCAGGTGGTGCAGCGACGGGCGGCTGATGGACCGGGATTGCCGTCGGAGTGGTCGGTGGCGCGCCCTCGGGTGCGGGAGCCTGGGACGGAGACGCCGTCACAACCTGCGGCGGCGTGACCGTAGCAGCGCTCTCCGGAGCCGGAGCGGCTGTCTCCACCGGCTTGCCCTGTTGCACGTCCTGTACCTGCTGGCGTAGCCCCTCCATCTCCTTCTCCAGCTCGTCAACCCGCTCCATGATGACCAGGAGTTGGCTGTCGGCAACCTGTCGCGCCCGGTGCATCTCGCGGACACGCTTGCCTGCCTCAGCGTACTGTCTCTCGATGTCCTCCTGAACGTGCCCCAGTTTGCTCTGGAGCTGGAGGACCTGGCCCTGTCGTGAGGCGGAGTCAACAACCTGCTCTGCGGCGTGCTTGAAGCGATCGAAAAGAGTCATGCCGTCACCTCGGGAAAGCAGTATACCTCTGAAGTTCGCGCTGCACTAAGGGCGGACCTGCCGCCAGAACCGACGAGCCGCAGGCCTTGTGGACCTGCGGCTCGTCTTCACCGGTTGTTCCGGCGGCGGCATCCGCTCTGCTGGAGGGCAGCAGTCTTTCAGTTGTGTTGTGTCCTGGTCAGTCGGGCTTGAGCGCAGTCTTGCCGGTGCGCAAGGGGTGCATGGAGCACCGGCTGAGGGTTCGGTTAGCGTCGTCCGCGGTGAGAGCCCTGGATGTAGCCATCGTAATGGCCGTCATCGTAGCCGTCTCCGTATCCGACGCGGTAACCGTTCTTGGTACCGCGCTGGTAGCCGTAGTTCTCCCCGTCACGCCACCCCATCTTGTAGCCCTTGTTAACGCCGTTCTGAGTTCCGTCCTGGAAACCGTCCTGGTATCCTTCCTTGTACCAGTAGTTTGCTCCGGAGCCCCGGTAGGGCGCAGGCGGGTTGTAGTTCTGGTATGGAGCTGGGCGGCCAGGTGGTGGTCCATAGGCAGGTGGTGGTGGTCCATAGGCAGGTGGCGGCGGTCCATAGGCAGGTGGTGGCGGCCCATAGCGCGGACCGTTGTCCCGGATATCCCCCAAACGGTCGAGGACCTCGTAGGCGACATACCCGGCTGCGATGGCTCCCAGGATCTTGCCGGCGTCACCTGCATGGGCTCGAGGGGCTGCCATTGTGAGGGCAAGCACCGCGATCAGAGGTGCGACGACAACACTGCGTGGGATTGCGACTGTCATCATGTCCACTCCTTTCGTTGCTGAGCGGTGATCCTGATATCAAGAGCCGGGCGAACCCGACTGGTTGCCTGAGGCTACCCAACATTACTACGATATGTAGTAATTGCATCCCAAAGAGAGGGCCGCCGAGGCGGCCCAAACAGCGCTGCAGGTGCTTTGCGCCGTTGCTTCGATTGTCAAGGTTGGCCGGTGACGTGCACAGTGACAGCGGCTTCTACCAGGTCCACGGCCTCGTCCTTGGAGGGCCCATCTGGATCGTCCCCGTGGGCTCTGTCCGCTGGTTGTACTTCATATACGGCCACCCAAGGTTGATGGGCGAGCGGAAGGTGTAGTGGTTCTGCTTCTCGTAGAAGTACTGGCCCGGCAACTGGCGCCCAAGGGGCCGATAGACGAGGTCAAGGTCCAGGTGCGTCCCGCGTCCCGTGCAGACCTTCCCTAGCCGCGGAACGAAGGCGCCCTGTGGATGGAACTCCCCGCAGACGTTGCAGGGCAACGGATAGGAATACTGCTCTTCGTGGAGGGGGTACGCAGTTGGGCGCGAAGGCCGGTAGTAGTATCCCGGGTTCGGGCCACCGTAGCGGATCGTTACGGAGCCATCGAAGTAACCGCGGTACCACAGGGTTGTGTCCTGAGCGAAGACCGGGCCCAAGGAGACGAGGGCTGTGAGGGCCGTCAGGACAACGCCTTTCGCGGAGCGCGTCAGCTTCACCACGGTGCACCTCCTTCCCTGCCGAACAGTCGGATTATAGCGGGGTCGACTACTATTGTCAATAGTACTACCCAGATAGACGGCCCTTCACTCCAAAGGTTCTGGGAATCTGAAACGGGATTCAGGGACGGAGTTCGGTTGTTGGTTTGGGGAGCCATGCACCCCGGGCAGGAGCACATGCCCCAGAGAAGACCCGTGAGCGGTTGACAAGGTCCCGTGTTTTCGGCAAAATAGTGTGTTCGTCCCCACTACCCCGGAAAGCCGCGCGGCCCAATGCAGCAGATTGCAGTAGACAAACACGAGTATCAGGACTACCGTCGTCGCGGCGTAACGCTGCGGATTCTCCTTATCTCTCTGGTCGTGGCGCCGGTCAACGCCTACTTCATGGCCGACCTGCACCGACGGGGGATCGAGGACCCGACGGTCGTCTCTCTGTTCTGGAACTGCCTGTTCCTCCTGGTGATGTTCCGTCTCATCAACGGCGTGCTGCACAAGTGGGCCCCACGCTACGCCTTCTCCCCGGCCGAGCTCCTTTGCTTCTTCATCCTGATCTCGGTCTCGACCTGTGCCAGCGGCCTTGACACGCTGAAGACCAGCTGGGGCACCATGCAGGGCTACGCCTACTTCGCCACTCCCGAGAACAAGTGGGAGGACCTGTTCGGCAAGTACATGCCGCTGAGCATGACCGTGAACGACATGCCCGCCCTGGAGCGGCTGTGGCGCGGCGACAGCTCCATCTTTGACGCGCGTAACTACCGCGTCTGGGGACCCGTGATCCTGCGCTGGTGGCTGCTGTTCACCTTCATGTGGGGCGCGCCGGCCGGGCTGGCTGTGTTGTTCCGCAAGCGATGGGTCGAACGGGAGCGCATGAGCTTCCCGATCGTGCAGCTTCCCTTCGAGCTTAGCCGCACATCCCCTTCGGGGCTGCGGACCCCGGTGTTCTGGATTGCTTTCGGCGCCGCAGCTCTCATCAACATCATCAACGGGCTCAACGTCTTCTTCCCGTCGATCCCGGTGATTCCGGTGAAGATCGGGCAGAGCGAGATGCTCAACCTGTCCAAGTTCTTCGTCGGTCGCCCGTGGGATGCCGTCGGACGTTTCCACGCTTGCTTCTATCCCTTCATCACCGGGCTGGGGCTGCTGCTGCCCCAGGAGCTGAGCCTGTCGCTGTGGCTCTTCTACCTCCTCTGGAAGGGCGAAGCGATCTTCGCGGCCTGGACGGGCGTCAGCGGAGTTCGCGAGTATCCGTTCATGAAGGAGCAATCCTTCGGCGGCTACCTGGCCTTGATCGGGTTTGCGCTCTGGGCGGCTCGCGGGCACTTCAAGGAGGTTTGGCAGTGCATCACCTCACGGACGCCTTCCTCCTATGACGAGAAGGAGCCCCTGCGCTACCGGGCGGCCTTCCTGATCTTCCTGGCCGGGCTTGTGTACTGCATCGCGGCCGGGATCTCGATCAAGATGGCCTGGTGGGTGTCAGCCGCGTTCTTCGTGCAGTACTACCTGATGACCATGATGGTGGGACGCGTCCGGGCGGAGATGGGCCTTCCGACCCACGAGATCGAACGTCTCGGGCCGACGGTGATGCAGGGCAACATCCTGGGTGTGAAGATCCTCGGGATGCAGAACATCACCTCGCTGTCGGTGTTCTTCGGCTTCACCCGGGGCATGCGCAACATCCCTTACCCGCACATGTTCGAGGGGCTGTATCTGACCGAGCGGCTTGGCGCCGATAGCAAGAAGCTGCTGCTGGCGTGCATGGCCTTCGTTCCGATCGGCACCTTCTTTGCCTACTTCTGGAACCTGCACCTGGGGTACCAGTGCGGTCTCGGTGCCGACTGGGCCAAGTGGATGCCGTGGTCCTCGCAGGAGGCCTGGAACCAGCTCTCGGGATGGGCACGCCAGCCGGAGGGCTTCAATTGGTGGCGCACCGGTGCGACGCTGGTTGGTTTCGTGTTCTACTTTGGGCTGATGGTAGTCCGGACCACCTGGGTATGGTGGCCGATCCATCCGGCCGGGTACGCAATCTCAACCACCTGGTACATGGCGCACATGTGGATGCCGATGCTGTTGGCCTGGACCGTCAAGTCCCTCGTCAGCCGCTACGGTGGGATCAAGGGCGTGCGGTCCCTGGCTCCGGCGGCCTTCGGTCTGATCCTCGGCGACGTCATGACGGGAGCGCTGTGGACGATCTACTCGATGTTCACCCGCGTGAACACCTATGCCTTCTGGCCCTAGGCCAGAGCGGCGTTGCCAGCCAAACTGCAAGCAAAAGCCCGGCGGAGACTTCCGCCGGGCTTTCCGTGACTCGAGATATGCGATCCGCGAAGGCTCCCGCCCTCATGTGCGGATACGTGGCAGGTTGCGCTCAACGGCCTCCGCCGTCAGTCCACGGATACTGTGCTCGCTTTCCACTACAGTCAGGGCGCAGGCCTGGCTCAGTCTCACCGCAGTGACCAGGCCCTCGGGTGTCGTGCCGTAGAGCATCAGACCCAGAAGCAGACCTCCGTGAGCGGCATCGCCGGCGCAGATGGTGTGGACGACCTCGGCATCGGGAGCCGTCAGCACGTCGGGCCGGCGCTGCAGCGAGACCTCCGAAGTCTCTCCCCGCAGAATCCAGCATCCCTGACGGTCATGGACCACAGCGACACCTGTGAAGCGCTGCCGCCAGTCCTGCGGGATGGCGCGGTACTCGTCGGCGTTCACGCAGACCACATCGGGTCTTGCCTCGGGACCTGCTTCGAGGCACGCCTGAAGGGGAGCGCCGCCGACGTCCAGCGAAACCAGGAGCTGCGGGTTTACGGCCCGAGCTGCCGAGATGATTGAGGCGTAGAGCGACGGATCGGGCTGAGACTGCACGAGCGGGAGACTGCCCGCAAGTCCGAGGACCTTGCCCAGGGACGCCGTAGCCAGGTAGTGCAGGACCGCCTCGACGCAGGAGGGCTCCCAGTACAGATACGGGCTGAAGTTGATCATCTCGCCGCCCTGAGAGCCGCGGAGGTTGGCGCAGCGACGGTCAACCTGGGTCTCACCTGTCGGCGGCAGTCCGGCAAAGTGCAGGTCGACGGCGTGCAGGTCACGGGCCTGCAGGCAAGCCATGTAAGCGCCGCCGGGCGTGAACTGTGACAGTACCGGGCCTGGGACCTCGGGGCGACGGTAGCCGTCCGACTGCTGCGGCAGGAAGGTGACCAGATCGGCTGCAAGGGCCTTCTGAGCCTGACGTGACAGCGGCGTCGTTGCCTGAGGTCGAAGGAAGGCGTCGAAGACGCGCGCGATGTTGGTCGCCTTGCCGCTGGCGTAGGCTGCCGTGACCCGGGGTCGCAGCTTGGCCCCGCTCGCGACATCCGGAAAGACGACAGCTCCGTCTTTGTGCCACAGGTAGCCCTTCTGCGGGTCCTGGTCCATCTCCCACAACTCATCGGCGGCGGGTGCGAGCTCAAGCACGGTCAAACGCTGTAGGTCCATCGGGCAAGCACACCTCGGAGGAGCGAACGCGGGGGTTCGGAGTCAGCAGATGACCCCTGCCAGGATGCCGCGCAGGGGTCACGGTGCGAGTCCCAATCAGGACGTCCGCTTGTCTATCAGTTCGAGCTAGAACATCTTGAAGATGCGCCACTGGAGCTTGTAAGGCATGCTGGGCACCGCTGGATAGCCCGACCAGGTCGGCCCCAGGAGAGCGCCATTCACCACGAAGGGATCGGCGAAGCCCTCGCCGCCGTTCTGGGTGCTTTCCTTCGTCCACTGGTTGAGGGCGCTCCAGTTGTAGGTGACGGTATTGTTCCCGGTCGGCCCGTAGTAGATGGTCGTCTGGTCATTGCGGACATAGGCCGGCAGGGCCGTACCGTTCGGGGCGATCAGGGGACTGCTCTCCCCGGAGATGGCGACCGTATTCCACTGGTACATGGCCCCAGTCATGGGCGGAGTGCTCTTGGTGACTGTCCCGGTGCCCAGTGAGTGCTCGACGTTGTCCGGGGTGATGACGCTGACTTCCCAGCTCACGCTCTGAAGGCCGCCGGCAAGGGTGATCTTGGCGGTGCCGTCTTTGTAGGTCTCGTTGGAGCCCCTGACGGGTGTTCCTGTCCCACTGGAGTTCGGCGCCGACCACTTCCAGCCGTCAAACTTATAGTGGGGATCGGAAACGCGCACGCGGGACAGGGAGATGGAGCCAATCAGGAAGTTGGGCTGATTCGAGGGGGCAAAGGTGCCCACAGAGATGGTCTGGACGGCGGAGTAGTTTGTGCCCGTCCCCAGGGACACCATCACCGCCAAAATCTGCGTCACCAGAACTGACATGGTCTGGATCATCATCGTGAGCACCTCGGGCAGCAATGCTGTGGACAACGTAATGCACAGCCGACACACCCACTGCACGTGGGCTGCAGAGACATTATACCTGAATCGGGGGTTGCGAAACCACTCCTGCCGTAACGAGATAGCTGGATTGCTGTCACAGGGGCTCCTGAACGGCTTCGCTGCCTCGCGGGGTGACGTGTTCTGACGGAAGTGCTTGACAGAGGTCTCGAAGTGATTAGAATATCTGTTCGACAAACAACTAAACGGGGGGATCCGAATGAGAATGGCTTCTTTGGAGGCCTACGGGGCACATCCGGATCTCCTGGCGGTTTGGACGCAGCACTACAACGAAGACCTCTTACCGATCCAGGAGAAGGCAGTACTCGATGGGCAAGTACTCACGGGCAAAAGCGTGGTGGGCAGTGGTCCGACGGGCTGCGGCAAGACGCTCATCGCGGAGATGGCGGCGACTCATGCCGCCAGTCAGGGCAGGCGGGCGTTCTACCTGTGTCCGACGCGTGCACTGGCGGAGGCAGTGCACCGGCAGTTCAGTCGGCTCTACGCACCCCTGGGGATGCGGGTGCTGATCTCGACGCAGGAGCGGCGGCAGTCCGACCGGCAGATCCTGCGGGGCGAGTTCGACATCGCCGTCACGGTTCCGGAGAAGCTCTGGGCGATGCTGATGGCCTCTTCCTCGCTACTGCAGACGGTGGGGGCGCTGGTGGTTGATGAGCTGCAGATGCTTGGCGACGAGGATCGTGGACCGTGTCTGGAGCTGCTGCTGGCGCGCTTCGCAGCAGTCGGCCGTGCCCAGATCGTGGGGCTGTCGGCAGTGCTGGGCAATCCGAGGGAGCTGGCAGACTGGCTCGGGGCGCGTCTCGTTGAGGAGAACCGCCGTCCGGTGCCGATGCGCAAGGGGGTATGGCGCGATGGCGCCTTCAGCTACCTGGAGCATAACTCGCAGTCCCGCGGCGAAGAGCCGATTGAGGTGCAATTGCCGGAGGACGCCTCGGAGCTCGAGGCTACTGTCCGCCTTGCAGCCGAGCTAGCGCTCCGCGATGAGCCGACACTGGTGTTCCTGCGCGACAGGGCGAGCACCGTCCGAGCAGCCCGCATGGCTGCTGAGCAGATGGAGAGAGCAGAGGCGCCAGACCTCGATCGACCCACCGGGCAGTCGCTGGAGGCGGCCAGGGACCTTCCGCCGACCCAGGCAGCACGGGCCCTGACGGAGCTCATGGCCAGCGGCGTCGGCTTCCACAATGCGGACCTGCATCTGTCCGAGCGGCACCTGGTTGAGGCGGCCTTCGCCTCGGGCGACTTGCGCTGCCTGTTCGCGACCAGCACGCTGGCCGTCGGCTTGAACCTCCCCGCCCGGAACGTGATCGTTGAACCCCTGAAGTGGCGCAGCCTCCCCGGTGGTCAGCCCTCACTCGGGCCCCTGACACAGGCGGAGTTTGAGAACATGGCAGGACGCGCCGGGCGGCTGGGCTTCGGCGACGAGTATGGCCGTGCGCTCCTGGTGGGCGAAGCCGGGTTCACCGAAGACGGGCTGTTTCGCCGCTACGTTGAGGCGCCGCCGGAACCGGTCAGCGGTCAGTTCCAGCGCCTGCCGGCGGTGCAGCGCCTACTCCTGCGCACGGCGGCTGAGGGGCTCGACGGCGAGCCGCTCCACCTGCTCACTCCCACTCCTTCGGCGGCTGGTGACACGGCCGAGGAAGCCCAGGCCCTTGAGCGTGCTGAGAAGGCCGGGTTGATCCTGCGCTCGCCCTTCGGCGACCGCGTTGCGCTCACCGGCGCCGGTCAGTTGGCGGCCACCTGTGGTCTGTCGCTCGCGACCGTGGCCTCCATGACCGCCGCGCTGGAGAGCCTCCACGATGCTCCCAGCGACCTCGAGGCGGTGGTCATGGCTGCGCTGTCGGCGGAGGCCCGTGCGATACCTCTCCCCCGCGATCGCAGCGAGGGGCACTGGATGCGGCTGCTCGAGGCTCGGGGGCACTCGGACTGTGGCTGGTCCGAACGAACCCGCGCGCTGCTGTGGAGTGGGCCGTTGAGGGCGGCCGAACGCGAGACGGCGGCTCGCATCACACTTACCGCCCTGGATTGGTCGCGCGAGGAGACCACGGCCGATCTCGAGCTGCGCACCGGCCTGCACTCCGGGCGAGCGGCGATTGTCGGCGAGACTATCGGCTGGCTGGTGCAGTGCCTGGCGCGAATGGTTGAGGAACGGGGTGGCGACCCCGACGACGTGGACCGACTGCAGGAACTCGGCGAGTCGCTGACGGCAACACTGCCGCCGGTCTGTCTTCCGCTGCACAGGCTCCATATCCCGTCGCTGCAGCGGGACCACGTGCTGGGCCTTGCCGGGGCGGGGATTACCACCCGAGACGATCTTGCAGCCGCGACACCCGGTGCCCTGGAGGCGTTGCTTCCGCCGGCGACACTGGCTGAACTGGCCCAGATACTACCGCTGCGGGTCGAGGTCGCGGCGCCCAGTGCGGAGGAGGTCACGCAAGAGGCCGCGGTGGATGCGCCACTTCTGGTGATCGACGCGGGGCGACCGAACGAGGTGTCCTTCCGGGGGCAAGTCGTAGCCCTACGCCCGATGGAGTTCGAGCTGCTCTCCCTGCTTGCGCACCAACCGCAACGCTGCGTGCCCTTCGACAAGCTGTATAACGAGCTATGGGGCGCGAACAACCCGGTCGAGCCCGCGCAGATCTACTATCATCGGCACAATCTGGCGCGCAAGCTCATGAGCGCGATGCCTGAGGGGTCCGAGCCCATCGTGAAGACCATCAGCCGGCGGGGGCTGATGCTGGATCTCCCGGCCGAGGCAGTGGCCGCCTAACGGGGATCAGTGGACGCGACGCCGGCGGCTTGGGCCGTCGGAGCGCCGCGTCCACTTGCTCGCGAAGGTTCAGATCAGACCGGACTCGGCCATGCGCACCGCGTCCAGCAGCGCACCGGCCTTCATGAGGGTTTCCTGGTACTCAGTCTCCGGCACCGAATCGGCGACGATGCCGCCGCCCGCCTGCATGTAGCAGGTGTTGCCCTTCATTACGATGGTGCGGAGCATGATGCAGGTGTCCATGCTGCCCGAGAAGCCGAAGTAGCCGACGGCCCCTCCATAGGGGCCACGTCGGACGGGCTCCAGTTCTTCGATGATCTGCATCGCCCGGATCTTCGGGGCGCCGGAGAGGGTGCCCGCCGGGAAGGTCGCACGGAGCAGGTCGAACTGGTCATGGTCGTCGTCCAGCTCACCGAGGACGTTGCTGACGATGTGCATGACGTGGCTGTATCGCTCCACAACCATCAACTCGTCGACCTTCACCGTGCCGGGCTTGCACACTCGCCCGATGTCGTTGCGGTGCAGGTCGACCAGCATGATGTGCTCGGCGCGTTCTTTCTCGTCGGCCAGCAATTCCTTTTCGAGCGCTTTGTCTTCCTCGGCTGTCTTGCCGCGACGTCGAGTTCCGGCGATGGGTCGAGTGCTGACCTTGCCAGCGTCCTCGGTGACCAGGATCTCAGGAGACGAACCGATGATCTTGAGGTCGCCGAACTGCAGGTAGTACATGTAGGGAGAGGGGTTGATGGCCCGCAGGGCCCGGTACAGGTCGAAGGGGTCAACACTAACCTCGGCCTGCATCCGGTGACTGAGCACCACCTGGATGATGTCGCCCGCGGAGATGTACTCCTTGGCCTTGAGGACCGCAGCCCGGTGCTGGGCTCGCGTCATGGTCGAGGGCAGTGCTGAGGGATCCTCCGGAATGCGTGCCCTGGCCGGTGCGGTCGGCGTTCTCTCAGGGAGTGGATGCTGCAGCGCCGCCACGACCTTCTCGATGCGCTCGATGGCATCCCAGTAGGCCTGCTGCGGGTCGTCGCCGATGTGGGCATTCGCCAGGATGCGCACCCGGTGCAGAACATGATCGAAGATGACGAGGGTGTCGGCAAGCATGAACTGGCAGTCGGGCAGGTCCAGGTCGTCGGGGTTCTCTTCCGGCAGCTCCTCGAAGAACCGGACCATATCATAGCCGAGATAGCCGACCGCACCGCCGGGGAAACGCTCCCAACCTGGCAGAGGGACGAACTGGTACTCCTTGAGGAGTTGGGACAAGACATGCAGGGCGTCCTGGCCGGCCGGCAGTTCGGACCGGTGCTCCCCTTTGGCGTCGCGGAGGGTGACTTCCCGGCCCTTGCTGGAGAGGACGCGCGAGGGGTTCGTGGCCAGGTAGGAGTAGCGGGCAAGATTCTCGCCTCCAGCGACGCTCTCGAGCAGAAAGGCGTTCTCGTCGCCCATGGCTCTGAGCTTGAGGAAGGCGGAGACGGGGGTCTCGAGGTCCGCGATGATCTCGCGGTAGACGGGCACGAGGTTGCCCTGCTCGGCCCGAGCCGTAAACTCGTCAAGTGAGGGGGTGTAGGTGGGCATCGCACACCCTTCCTGCGGCGCACCAGGGGAGGCAGGGGCTATCCCCGGGCTAACCGACATCAGGCTTTCAGGCGTCAGCGGGGAGTACCAGCCTGAGGCCAGGGCTTTCGGCGAGCGGCAGGAGCGGTACAAGTGGGTATGGCTCTGACGCCTGTCCCCTGCCGTCTTGGGCCGGCCTCACTTTTTCTGCGGCATCCCCATGTATGCGTCTCGGACGTGTAGGAAGGCGACGGTTCGCGAGCTTCGTCCCGCAGCGATCCCGGAGGTTCCGGCGATGGTCCCAGTGATGGTCACCGGGTAGGTCGTGCAACTCATGAACTTCTGGTAGCCGGTAGGATTGCGCAGGTCCAGCACGACCTCGCCGATCTTCTGCCCGGTCGCGGTGGAGACCAGGGCCGGCCTCATCTTCCCCGCCTCTTCGCGGGTCATGACCACGTACTTGGTGGCCGGGTCGCCGGTCACCACCGCCTGGAACTGCGCACCATAGAAGGCAGCACCAGGCGATAAGGTGAGCACATTGAGTGGCACTATCGGTGTCGTCCGGACCACCACCGATGCGAGCAGGACGAGGCCCACGATCACTGCCCAGGCGATCTGCACGACCTCCTGGGTGGTCAACCACCAGCCCGCGATCACCAGGAGTCCGATGCAAAGGACGTCGACCAGGAGCTCGGATCCCATCTGGAAGCGGAGGTTCGTGCCCGTGGTCTGGAGACCGTAGTCGGAAGCCTTCTCGCCGATGTGGCTGGCGGCGGCGTACTTGGGGCTGAAGCTGATGATCGTGACCACGGCATAGATGACGGCAAAGACGATAAGCACCCAGCCGGAAAGCTTGGTGACATTCATGGCGTCCTCCGGGGGATGCGGGGTGTGCCCGCACTGGAACTGCTGCGTCCATTCTACCGCAGAGGTCAATTCCCCTGCATCCTAGCGTGGCGGGGTTGCGGATAGGACGGGAGGCCGGATCCCGCTACCGGGCCCAGCTCGCAGTGGCAGCTCCGGAGAACCGTGGGCGAGCCGGGCGCCAACAGCACGGCGCCATCGCAGCTCCGGGGTGCGGCCGGTGTGCTATGGAAGCCATGCGGGTCATCTCCTTTGCTGGGCCGGTAGGCAGGCGTCCCCACCCAACCAGCCAGGATCGAACAAAACTAAGGCCACGCGCGCGGCGGCTGCGTACGAGTCCGATGCCGGTCACCTGATCGCGGCGTTGGAGAGCAGGTGAGCACGCTGTCGCGTGCCTCTTTCGGGCGTCTGCAGTACGCCCAACCTGGCCGCCCCGAAAAGGTGGCAGGCTCTGCGTCGGAGCGCAGCCGGGGCAAGACGGGAAAGACGTCTCGAACCATCTTGTCCCGGCTGCGGGGGTGCGCGCCCTGTGGTGCAAACGGCGGCACACACCCCGGTTGCCAAGATGCCTGTTGCGTCTAGAACCCCGTGGCCTTCCGGCAGCGCTCGAGCACTTCGCAGGCGGTCTCCCTGGCCTTCGCGCCACCCTCACGAAGCACGTCCTCCACGTAGCCAGGATCGTTCACCAACTCCTGCTTGCGCTTGCGGGCGTCGGCGAAGTAGTCCAGAACCAGGGGCACCAGTTCCTTCTTGGCGGTCCCATAGCCCAGGCCGCCCTTGCGGTACCTCTCGGCCATGTCCGCTGTCTGCTCCGGTGTGGCGAAGAGCTTGTACAGGGCAAAAACGTTGCACTTGTCCGGATCCTTCGGGTCCTCCACCGGAGTGGAGTCGGTGACGATGCTCATGATCTTCTTCTTGATGCTGGACTCGGTGTCGAAGACCGCAATCTGGTTCCCGTAGCTCTTGGACATCTTGCGACCGTCGACGCCGGGGACCACGGCGACGTTGGGCATGATGTAGGGCTCCGGCACCTTCAGCGTCTCACCAAAGGTCTCGTTGAACTTGAGGGCGAGGTCACGGGAGACCTCCACGTGCTGCTTCTGGTCCTTGCCGACTGGGACCACGTCGGAGTCGTAGATCAGAATGTCGGCGGCCATGAGCACCGGGTAGGCGAAAAGCCCGTGGTCGGAGGGGATCCCCTGCGCCACCTTGTCCTTGTAGGCGTGGCAGCGCTCGAGCAGGCCCATGGGCGTCACGCAGGAGAGCATCCAGGTGAGCTCGCAGACCTGGGGCACATCCGACTGCCGGAAGAGGACGCTGCGCTTCGGGTCGATCCCGAAGGCCAGGAAGTTCATCGCGACATCCTGGGTCAGGCGGCGCAGCTCCTTCGCGTCGTGGATGGTGGTCAGCGCGTGGAAGTTGGCGATGAAGTAGTAGCCCTCATTGGCCTTGTTCTGCAGGTCGACATACTGCTTCATGGCGCCAAAGTAGTTGCCGACATGGAACTCGCCGGAGGGTTGGATACCAGATAGGGCTCGCATGGTGTACTCCTGTCACATCCTCTGCAGTCATTCGCCGGGCGATCTACGTCCGGGTACGGAAAAGACCGTGAGCGATACGCTGCCCACGGCCTGGTGACGACGATCCAGATACGGAAAAGGCCGTGGGCGTTTGCGAGTGCCCACGGCCTTGGTGTCTAGTATAGACAGGCAGGATGGCGGGTCGCTCGCGTTATCGCGTGCGACGCCAAGACCAGGTTCGATGGCTTCTCTTGGCACAGTCCATAGAATGGTCGCTCCTTACCTTGACATCAATGTACCGGAACCGCGACGAGAAGTCAAGGGCCCTGCGCCAGTGACTTCGCGGCATGCAGGGGCGCCTTTGATGCCCGTGCGCTCCTCAGAGGTTCTTCAGGCAGTCGCGCATGGCGTGCTTGTATCCCTCGACGCCTGCCTGCAGATAGGTGAGCTCGCCCGGGAAGTTGATCTGTCCGTCGGCCGCGAGATGGAGCTGCTGCAGCCGCCCCTTCACAGCCACCATGTCCATCAGAAGGCGCAGGAGCAGGAACAGGTGGTAGGTGTCGCGAGCCGGCACTGTCAGCACCATGGCCGGAACGCCGTTGCGAGCAAGGTCGCTTACCGTGCCCTGCAAAGAGGCCTCCTGCAGCGCTGCCATACTCCGGCCCATGAAGATATCCACGCCGCCGCCGAGGGAGGTGTCGGTGGGCACGTCCAGGTCCTCGCCCAGGTCTCCCCAGCGCAGGAACAGGATCGCTTTGTCGCGAGGGCCGCTGATGATCCCGTTGAGCAGGGAGTGGTTGCTCGTTGGCCCACGGGAGGCGATGACATTCAGGCCGCCGCCGCGTTCCTGGATGGACTCGGTGTAGAGCTGGACCAGCCAGTCACCCAGCATCCGACAACCGGAGTAGTCGTACAGCACCAGTGAGCCGACGCCCAGTTGCTCCTCAGCCAGGTGAAGCCAGCGTGCCAGGCGGAAGGCGAGATTCTGCGGGTCCTCGGGATCGAGGAGGCCCAACTCATGGGCCCGGGCGTAGCCGGCCATCGCCTGCTCGACCCGCTCCTGCGGGGTCTGGAGATTGCTGTCGGTCGCCACGGCCAGGGGCAGCAGGCCCACCGGCGAAGGCTCCGAGAACCTCCCGCCAACGCCCTCAGGAACCGGCAGGATTCCCAGGAACTCCTCGCGCTTGTCGGCGGCGAGGTCGAAAAGGATGCTGTCGCCGGGGCGCTCGCCGGTGGTGAACACGACCTGCTTCGTCCAGTTCTCGCCCAGTCGGTCCTTGATCGCGAGAAGGGTGCAGACCGTTTCGGGCGTCTTGCCGGACTTGCTGACGATGTTGAAGGCGGTTCGGCCCAGCGCGCCCTGGGCCTCCAACATTCCAAGAAGCTCCCGCAAGGGCCGCGGGTCGAAGGTGTCGCCGGTGAAGTAGAGGCGCGGTGCGCCGCGCCTCTCGGCCGAGAGCTCGTTGTACAGCGTGTGATCGAGGACCTCATGGCAGACGCGAGGGCCGAGGTCTGAGCCGCCGATGCCGACGTGCACGAAGACCTCGAAGCCCGCGCGGACCCTCTCTGCGACCTGCAAGGACCGCTCGGTCAGGTCATTGCGGGTATGGAGGGTCGTCCAGGCCCGGAGGTTCTGCTCCAGCACGGACAGGCCGGCTGCGTTCTCGCTGACAAACTGATCGCGGATTGTGGCAAGGGCGGTGCTGATCTCGCCGAGGCGGACCTGCGCAACCCGGGGCGACACCAGGCGACTGAAGCCCTGGTCATCAAGACTCAAGGGGACGGACATAGGCCAAGCACACTCCTGTCATGGCAAGGTGAATGCACCAATGATAGCGCAAAGCGAGGGTCGATGAGAAGTGGAGCGGGCCGCAACGCATCGGCTTGCAGGGCGAGGAGCCCTTCACGAGGAACCACCCGGTGCCTGGAGACTTCACAGCAGGGGGTCTTACTATGCGTATCTACATCCACACCGATCTTGAGGGCATCAGCGGAATCGACCGCGGCGAGATGGTGCCGCGTGACAGCGAGGATTACCGGCGAAGCTGCGAGTTGCTCATGGGGGATCTGAACGCGGCGGTTGACGGCGCCTTCGCGGGAGGAGCTACGGAGGTCATCGTTCTCGACAGCCACGGCGGCGGGAACAACTTCATCGTCGAGATGCTCGACCCGCGGGCCCAGCATGACCTTAAGCCGAACAAGAAGTGGTGGGGCATTCTCGATGAGCGCTGCGATGCGACCTACTTCATCGGAGCCCACGCGATGGCCGGGACGATGAACGCGTTCCTCGACCACACGCAGTCTTCGCTGGCCTGGTACAACTACTCGATCAACGGGCGCAAGATGGGCGAGCTGGCACAGTGGGCGCTGGTTGCCGGGCACTTCGGCGTGCCGCTGGTGATGATGAGCGGGGACGAGGCCGCCTGCAAGGAGGCGCACGACTTCTTCCGGCCCTGCAAGACGGCGGCAGTGAAGCGTGGAGTGGGCCGCCAGCGGGCCGAGGCCTTGCCGGTGGAGGAAGCTCACGCACGGATCCGGCAGGCCGCTCACGATGCCATCGCGATCGTGCACGAGGCCAAGCCTTTCCAGCCGCAGAAGCCCTATGAGATCAGAGTCGAGTTCACGCGGGCAGACTACGCCGACAGCGCCGAGGCCACAGGACGCGTGGACCGCATCGACGCTCGCACGGTGCGTAAGTACACGGACTGCGCGCTGGAGCTGTTTCCCAGGTAAGGCGAGCTCCGCAAGCGAAACTGCGCAGGCATGACAAGGGGGACAGACGTGTAGCCTGTCCCCCAAACCGTGTCTGGTACCCTTGCGCTATGCCCTCTGCCCTGCTGCGGACGAGCCCCGAAAGACGAGGGCGCGACCGCAAGGGGTCAGAGGACCTGGTTGATGGCCGGCTCCAGTGTCTGCTGCCCTTCTGCTTCCCCGGTGGCATTCATGGTAGCTTCCGGTGCAGCGCTGCCACTGCCGACCTCGATCTGGGCGTTGTCCTGTGGACCGGGCATATGCTTGGCCCAGGTGAGCTGGTAGATGACGAACAGGACTACCAGCAGGACAATGATGGCGGTGACGATGGCCAGCGGGCTGGCTTGCTGACTAGCCATGCTAGCTGATCCTCCCTGGTTGGACCCTCGCCTTACCGCTGCACGAGGGCAGCCTGAGGGGCTCGGAGTTAACTGTCTCAGAACTCATTCCCCTCCCGCGCCCCCAATTCCTTCTTCCCCGAGGGACGCGGACCTGTCTTCTGGGGTTGGCACCTCTAGAGACGCTCGTGGTAGATCCTGTCCACCAACTCCATGGTCTTCACTGCATCGCTCAAGCAGGTCTCGGGCTGCTGGCCGGTCTTCACTGCGTCGATGAAGGCGCGGTTCTCGCCCTCGAAGCCGTAGAAGACACGGAACTCATCGCTGCCGGCGGCCTTCTGCGTGGTGATGCGCTTCGGCTTCTCGGCGCCCTCCACGTAGATGTGGGCATCGGCGTTCGGGTTGACATAGGCCGAGATACCCTCGGCGTGCATCTCAAACTGGTGGATGCGGCCGCCGACACGCCAGTTGGCCATGAGGATTCCGGCGGCACCGTTCTCGAACTCCATCAGGGCGTTGAAGCGGGTGTCGAAGGACATGCCCTGGGAGCTGACCTCTCCGACGACCTTCCTCACGTCGCCGCCCAGGAAGCGGATGGTGTCGACCGCATGCACGGCGTCACAGGAGAGGATGTCGATCGCGCCGTTGTAGTAGGGACCGCCGGTGTGCCACTTGAAGAAGCATGAGAGAACCTGGAGCATGGGGCCGCCACGGTCGAGGACCATGTCGCGGACCTGGCGCAGCAAGGGGATGTAGCGTCGGTTGAAGCCCACGAGGGTGATACACCCGTTGCGCTCAGCGCAGCGTGCCATCTGCCGCGTCTGCTCCGCCGTGACACCGGGGGGCTTCTCCATGAACAGGTTGATCTTGTTGGTGAGCGCGTGGATGGCGATGTCGAAGAGATGATGAGGCGGCATGAGGACGTACAAGGCGTCCGGCGCGGTATCCTCGATCATCTTCTTGTAGTCCGAGAAGGTCTTCTTGATGCCGTACTTCTCGGCCGTGGCCTTCAGCTTGTCGGGCATGAGATCGCACAGGCCGACAAGCTCGACATCGTCAAAGGTCGCCAGGGACGGGTAGTGGACGCTGTTGGCCATCCCGCCGGCGCCGATCAGGGCAACTTTCACTTTGCTGGCCATAACTGAACTCCTCCTGGCTTGCTGGGCACAGCCACTGGGTGCATGAGCCCTCGGCAATTCGGCACTCGCAGCGGCTGCACCTTCTCCGTCACCTCGTCTTCGAGAGACGCAGGGACGCTGCCGACCCGGGGCCCCACCATCTAGCGCGGGTAGCCATACTTGAGGTAGAACAACTCGATGATGTCGGGGGCCTTGATCTCCAGGGTGTGGGCATCGATGACCGTGCCGACGGCAGGCGGGTTCTCCGGGTCGAAGGAGGGTGCGTAGCGCTCGTCACGGAATACCAGCGGCCCGGGGATGCTGTAGGGCTCGACTTGGCCGATCGTGCCCATGGCCCTCTTCGCCTGGGCCTGGATCAGTCGGCAGGCAGCCGGTGGCGCCATCGAAGCGGCAGAGAGTCGTGAGAGGCCCTGCTTGACGGCGGCTGTCGTGATGCCCGGGATGAAGCCCTCGACCTCACGACAAGCGTAGGCGTCGCCGGACAGGAAGATCATGGGGACACCATAGTGACCGGCGATCATTGCCTGCATCCCGATCTCACCGTGCGAGATGCCGTTGAAGGTGTAGTTGCGGACCGTCAGGTTCATGGAGTGGCATAGGTTGGCCTGGGGAGTTGCGGCCTTGGCATGAGCACCCACGAGGGCTGTGGCATCGCAGGTGGCGTCCAGAAGAGGAAGCCAGAAAGGGCGCTCCTTGCCATGGACGACCGTCACGCGCTCGTCCAGCAACTCAACGTCGATGGTGTAGCCTGCGCCATGGCCGTCATTGACGATCACCTCCGTCGCGCCGCCCTCAAAGAACCCGGCAACCGCGGCATTGACTTCACGCGTCAGCAAGCGACGAGCACGCATTCGGTACTCGAAGTTCTCGGCGGAGACGTCGTCACGCTCCTCGAACTTCCAGACACCGGCGACCCCTTCCAGGTCAGTCATCAGGTAGACCCTCATCAGCTTCACTCCCGTTGTGCATGGCAGTTGCGGTGGTGCCCGCCCGGTTCACTCGAGGGGCTCACGGATCAGCCCCGGGCGAAGTCACTCACCCCGTCTGTAGTGCGGATTTCCCCTCGTGCTCGACCCGCACCTTGTGCGGGCATCGTGACCGTTCCGTGTTAGGTCAGATGCTCTACTCCAACTATGGATAGTGCGTGTCGTGGCGCAACGAGCAGTTAAGCGCACCTAAAGTTTACCTGTGGAAATGTGTAACAGGGTTCCAGACCGTTGACACAAGCCCCGGCTCCTCGTAACATTCAGTTGTCCCGCGAGAATCCTCCGATTCGAGCGGCGATGGGCCAGCGGGCGGCCACCCCCCGGGACGCGCGCTGGCTTTTTTTCTGCCTCGATTCTTCCCTTCCCCACAACGTGGCCAGGTCGAAGGAATATGCGCGTCACGGCGCGAAGTGCAGTCTGTGCCGGAATCCTCAGTGACCCCGACAGGTGTATGCCGGGCACGCTCTGCGCAGGCCTGTTCCGTGTCTCGACGACCGACCAGGCGCTGGTGATGCTGCAGCGGAAGTGGTAGGCACCGAGGCAACCACCGGCGCGCGACCGTTGACGACGGACGACAAAACGACCCTTCGCTGACAGGAGGAGTGTCCCGTGGGACGCTGCGCTCGTGCCGTGATGGTTCTGTCGGTCCTGGCGATGACGGTAGCTGTGGCGGCTCAACCTGCCTACGTGTGGCGCGAAGCCGAGACTGCCGACGAGGCGAACTTCGACCTGAAGACTTCCGGAGGTCCGCCGGAGGTCGTGAGTGAGGGCAAGCTTCTCGTCGGCTCGCTCACCGATCAGGAAGTGGCAGAGGGCAAGATCGGCGCGGGGCGACAACTGGTCTATAACCTCAAAGTGGCCCAGGCCGGATCCTATCATCTGTGGATCCGCCTGGGCCTTGAGTTTGTGCGGGCACCGCTCAACTGGCGCATCGACCAGGGCGAGTGGAAGACGATCAGCCCGCAGGACCTCACGACGAATCTGACCGCTCTCGGCACGTGGTATGAGATCGGGTGGTATGACTGCGGAGCCCTGAACCTGACGGCCGGAACCCATGTGCTGGAGCTTCTCGCCGACAAGCCCAACGGGAAGCGGTTCATCCTCGCGCTCGATGTGATTGCGCTCGCGCAAGGCAACTGGCAGCCCGACGGTCCGCTGAAGCCCGATCAGGAGCCGGACAGCGACCTTGACCGGCAGGCAGCGCAGCAGGTCTTCGAGTTGCCTGCGGCCGAGGGCACGGGCCGTCAGACGTTGTCGCTGAAGGGCGTCTGGCAGATCGCGCGGTTCGATGACCCCGACATGGATCAGGGCACTTACGAGCCGGTGCGCGAAGTCCCTGCAGCTCCGCACTGGCGCGGCATCCAGGTGCCTTCCGATCTCAAGGCCAGTCCCCTGCACCACCTGGCGCATCGTGTCTGGTACCGCACCCGTGTAGAAGTCCCGGCCTCGCTGGCGGGTCGAAGCTTCTCCCTGCACTTCGGCGGCACCAACTGGATCGCCTCGGTGCTGGTGAACGGGCAGTTCGTGGGCTGGCACAAGAGCACACGAATCCCCTGGGCCTGCGATATCACCTCCGCCCTCAAGCCGGGCCAAACCAACGAGATCTGGATCGGCATCAAGGACGGCTGGTACGCGATCGACGCGCAGTACCACAAGGTCACCCTCGACGAGCGACGCAACCTGCCGATGGCCGACACGAGCTTCCTCAAGTGGACGCGCTTCGTCGCGCCGCTGTACCCCTCGACCAAGGGCGACACCGACGGAACCGTCTTCGGGATCACGGACCCGATCAGCCTGGTCTCGACAGGGCGGGTCTACGTCGAGAACGTCTTCGTCCAGACCGCCGTCGCGAGCAAGCAGATCACGGCCCAGGTGAGACTGCGCAATGCCACGGATCGCGCTGTGGAGGCTGCGGTTAAGGCGGAGGCAGTCTTTGATCGCTCCGGCCAGGTGGAGAGGACTCTTCCTGCCGGAACCGTCCAGGTACCTGCCGGCGGAACGGCAACGGTCACACTCTCCTCGCCCTGGCCGGAGGCGAAGCTATGGTGGCCCTGGCAGGACCCCGCGAGCATGTACCGACTGCACACCTCCGTCTCCGTCGCAGGGACGCCGACGGACACCCACGACCAGCGCTTCGGATTCCGCGAGGTCACCCTCGACGGAATCTACGTGCGGATCAACGGAGTGCGGTGCAACTTCTGGAACCTGCTCGGCGGGCTGGATGGGGACACGCCCGAACTCGCACTGGCGCACTTCCGCAAGGGCAACAACCGCTTCGAGAGGTTCAGCGCCGACCTGGGTCTCGGGAAGCTCCTCGGACCGCGCAGCGCTCAACTCGACTGGACTGACACGCACGGGATCCCCGGGCGGCTTTCCACGATGGTCGACGGGATGTTCATCAACTACGACCTGCGCAACCCGGTGACGTGGGAGAACTTCGCCGAGCACACCGCGCAGGTGGTGGAGGCCTACCGCAACCACCCCTCCATCGTCGTGTACAGTCTGGAGAACGAGCTGCTGCTGATCAACGGGCGCCTGGGCTACGCGGGGATCATGGACCAGGTAGAGGCCAACGCTCGCAAGTACCTCGTCGATGTGGCGCATGGTCTTGATCCGACGCGCCCTTGCATGCTGGACGGCGGCGGAGCGCTGGCCGACAACTCGCTGGAGATCAACTGCCTGCATTACGCTGAGGCCGAGCACCAGTATTACCCCGAGAACGCCTACACGCTCGAACGCTATGACACCGGAACGACCCGCAACGGCGCCTGGTGGTGGGATCGCAAACGACCTCTCGTCATGGGCGAGATGTCCTACTTCAGCGGCACCAATGCAAGCTGGGCGTGGGTCGGCGGCGATAGCGTGTTCATGGGTCGCGACGAGGCTCGCAAGGGGTTCGCCCGCTACCTGCGCTCTCTGATGGAGGGCTACCGCTGGAACGACGTTGCCATGTTCTTCCCCTGGGGCGGCATGGACGGCTTTGAGGACTGCTGGATCAGCATGGCCCCGGTGGCGGCCTTCGTGCGGGAGCAGAACGGCTCCTTCTCTGGAGGCACAGAGCTGACGCGGACGTTGAAGGTCTTCAACGACACCCTCTCACCCGCGCCCGTCAAGTTCACCTGGTCGCTGGAGATGAACGGGCGAAGAGTCCTCGGCGGGACGCAGGCCCTCACGATCGAGCCCGGCTTCGCGCAGCAGATCAGTCTGTCCGGCAACCTTCCCCAGGTGACGCAGCGCACGCCGGCCCAGCTTGTACTGGAGGCAAGTCAGGAGGGTGCACCGGCCTTCCGCGACGTGAAACAACTCGCGTTCTTCCCGCAGGGGCTCTCGCTGTCGCTCAAGCGACCGCTGTTTGTGCTGGAGGCTGAGCCGAAGCTGACCGACTGGCTGAAGGGGCAGGGCGTCGCGGCGACGCAGGTCACCAACCTCACTGCCGTGACCACACCGGACGGCCTTGTCGTTGTGGGTGCCGACTTCCTGCAGTCCGGGCAGTCGGTCGCAGACTTCGTGCGCTATGCCCAGGGCGGCGGACGCGTGATCTTCCTCGAGCAGGAGAACCCCATCGACGGCTCCGAGCTTCCGACGCCCCTCAAGGTGCTGCGGGAGCGACGGAACAACCGCGAGGTCCCCGGTTCGGGTGTGGGCGCTGGATATGCCTTCGCACAGGGCCTCGGTACTCCGATGCTCGCGGGTCTGGGCGCCCAGGACTTCAGCAATTGGGCGGGTGACCCGCCGACGGTCAAGAAGATGTGGGTGAAGCCGACCGGTGGCGGTCGCTCCTGGGTTGAGTGCGGTGACAACCTCGACTGCACGGCGCTGGTGGAGATGCCCTGCGGCAAGGGCCAACTTCTCGCCACTCAACTCCGCCTTGGAGCGAAGCTGGACGTGGAGCCTGCGGCGCGAGTTCTCCTCGCCAACATGCTGCGCTACGCGGACGGCTATGAGCCGCCCTCGCGGTCGGTGGTGGTCTGGGCACCCGATCGACCGGACATCGCCAGGATGGTTGCGGACCTGCACTGCCGCCAGAGTCAGGTGGCGAGGCTGCAGGAGGCCCTCGACCCGGTCGCTCACCCGGTGCTGGTCCTGAGCGCATCACGCAGGAACCTGGAGGCCCTGCTCGCTCTGCGTCCTCAACTGGACCGCTACACCGAGGGCGGAGGCTGGGTGATGCTGTGGGGCCTTGAGCCGGACGGACTCGAGGCGTACAACAGCCTCCTCGGGACCCGCCACCTGATGCGCCCCTTCCGGATGGAGCGGGTCACGGTGGTGCCGGACCAACTGATGGCAGGACTGGGCAACCGCGACGTCGTCCAGTACTCCGCCGACACCCTCGCGGCGTGGACCGGAGACAAGTGGATCTCGCGCGATGTCTTCACCTACTGTGTGGACGGCGCGGACCTGGCCCCCTTCTGTCGCGTGCCGGGGCAGAAGAACGAACCCTACAAGCCGACCTTCGATGACAAGGACCCCTTCAACTGGGTCAACGGGATGACCGGTGACGAGTCCTGGCGCTACATCGTCCAGATCTGGCATGGCGACTGGCCGGCGAGCCGCTCGCCACCCTTTGAGTTCACGCTGCCGCTTCCGAGCAAGATCGAGAGCGTGCGGGTCTGGAACAACGCCAACTACAACACAATCCGCGACCTCGAAGTGCAGCTCGACGGCAAGCGCGCTGCGACGATGGTGCTGCCGGATGCGACGGCCCTGTCCTCCGAGGTGCAATTGCAGGGAGCGACCGCTGAGCGCAGTGTCGGTCTGGTGGTGCGCAGCATCCGGACCCACCGGGAGATGCCGCTGGTCGGCATCGACAACGTGCAGATTCTGCGCGAGCTGCCCGACTGGTACCGGGACCGTGTGTTCCCGCTGGTCAATGTCGGCGGGCTCGTGCGCTATCCGCGGGGCAAGGGCGGCTTCGTGCTGAATCAGGTCAAGGTGCCTGCGACGATGGCACCGGCTGAGTCGGCACCACAGCAGCCGGATGCGCAGGGCATCACCCGTCTTGCCGAGGCCGAGACGCCGCAGAACCTTGCCAAGAAGCAGCGCATCGTCTCGATCCTGCTCCAGAACCTGGGAGTGGCCTTCGAGGCGACGCCCTGAGGAAGGCTCCAAGAGGAGTGAGAGTATGAGCCGCGCAGGGCTCGCGGTATGCCTGATCCTGGCAACGATCAGTCTCGCCGTGGCAGCGCAGGCACAGGTGACGCTGGAGACCGCCCGGATGCTGCTGGTGATCGGCGAGGATGGCGCCTGGCGCTCTGTGCTTGACCGCACGAGTAACCGCGGGTGCATGGCCGAAGGTGCGGCTCTGCCTGTGGCGAGGGTGACGACAGGTGCCAGCACCTTCGCGGCCTCGGGGGCGAGCTATGACGGTAAGCGGCTGTCGCTGCGCTTCGCCGGGACCGACACGGTGCTAACTTACGAGGTGAGCACGGCAGCCGACTGCCCTGTGCTGCGGCTGGTGGAGATCAAGGGCACTCGCCCGCAGACGGTGACGCTGCTGCAGCTCCCCTGTTGCATCACCGACCAGATCGGCACCCGGCTCGATTGCGCCTGGGATGATCGAACGGCGGTGGCGCTGTTGTCGGCCTCGCAGCAAACGGACTGCGGCGCGAGCGGTGGCAAGTTCGCGCTCCTGCGAGCCTTCAGCCAGGACGCACCCGGGCCGAAGCTGGAAGGCGCCGCAGTGGCTGTGGTGGTCTGCCCCACCTCCGACTTCAAGCGGGTAGCTCGCGATCTGTCCCATGCCTGCGGGCTGCTCACCAACGAAGACGCCGACGGCACGCCGGTCAAAGACCTTGCCATGAGCCGTGGCTCCTACTGGTTCCTCACCTTCGGGGAGTCCGAGGTCGACCAGGTCGTCGACTATTGCGAGCGCAGCGGCATCAAGCAGGTGATGATCGCCTCGGGCTCCTGGTGCCGCAGTGTCGGCCACTACCTGTTCAACGAGGGGCGCTACCCCCACGGCAAGGACGGGCTGAAGGCGGTCGTGGACAAGCTCCATGCCCACGGCATCCTGGTCGGGATGCACTGCTTCGTCTCGAAGGTCTCCAAGATCGACCCCTACGTGACTCCGGTGCCCGATCGACGCTTCTGGAAGGACCGCCAGACGGCTCTCGCCGCCGACGTGACCGCCGACCAGACCACGATCGCGGTGAAGGACGACCTCAGCCAGTGGCCCGGGAGTCCCGTGTCGAAGCAGAAGACCTGGGAAGGCGGGGTCACCAAGCACCAGGAGGTCATCCTCGGCGACGAGATCGTGCAGTACGAGAGCATCGACCCGTCGGGCAGCCGCTTCCTGGGCTGCAAGCGCGGAGCCTGGGGAACGAAGGCCTCGGCCCACAAGACTGGCGAAGCGGCGGTCCACTACGGCGTGGATGGCTGCATCAACGGCTACATCATCGACCAGGAGACCACTCTCATGGCCGAGGTGGCCGACCGCATCGCCGGCATCTTCAACGACTGCGGCTTCGACATGGTGTACTTCGACGGCGGCGAGGACGTGAACACGCTGCGGTTCAACTACTTCAGCGCGAACTTCCAGGAACAGACGATGCGCCGGTTCACGCGCCGGCCAATCATCCACATGGGCACGGTACGGCCGCACACGCTATGGCACTCCTACGCACGAGCGGCGACCGTCGACACCTACCTCAACACGATTCATGGCAACATCCTCGCCGGCGTCCCGCTCGATAAGTGGCCGACGGTCCGCGACCACATCGACAAGTCCGTGCGGCAGGTCGAGGCCTGGTGCAAGGATATGATGCCGGGTGAACTGGGCTGGTTCGGCATCTGGCCGCGCGAAGCCAACACCGACGGGCTGCAACTGGATGAAGTCGAGTACCTGCTGGGCAAGTCCCTGGCGCTGGATGCACCGATCTCGCTGGAGACCGGTTTCTCGCAGATGGAGTCGCACCCGCTGACGCCGGAGATTCTCAAGCTCGTCCGCGAGTATGAGCGTCTGCGGCTGGCGGGGTCGGTGCCGCAGGAGACCCGCCGGAAGCTGGGCGAGATCGGCAGAGACTTCGCACTCATCGAGGAACCGGGAAAGGTGAGCTTCGCATCGGTGACGCCGCTGAAGCTGACGGGAGCTCTGCAGGAGCTACGGGCCTGTGTCGGGAGTCTCGGCACCGGCAGCGTCGCGACAGTCTGGCACCCCTTGCGCGAGGGGCAACTGCTGATCCCGCTTGAGGCGTCGCAGGTCACGGCGACGAACCTTGTGGGAGAGCGGCTGGGAGTGACGGCGCAGAAGGGAAGCATCTCGGTCCCAATAGGCTGTTTCCGGACCACGCTCCTGTGCACCGGCCTGTCGCCGGACCGACTCCGGCAGGCGCTGGAGAGCTCACAGCTCCAGATCAAGCCGCCGGCCCTGATCTTTGTGCAGGCCGAGGACTACAAGAGACTCGAAGGACACATGGCCCTGGGGTCGAAGGTTGGTGTCAGGGAGGCGGAGGCCTTTGGTGACGTGATCGTGTGCACCGGCCGGCAGAGCCGGGAGACACCACAGCCCTGGTATGCGGAGTACACGGTGCAAATCCCGCACGAAGGGCGCTGGACCCTCTGGGCACGGGTGCGCTACCCGAGCGGGACCGACGACTCCTTCGGGATCGTGACACCGCAAGAAGAGGTAACGCTCGGTGCTGAGCCGACCCTGGGGAACTGCGGCGCAAACGAGAAGAAGTGGCATTGGACGGGCCGCGGCGCAGGCACCACGACAGCGCCTCCCGGCCAGCCGATCACCTTCCGACTGCCCCAAGGTCCCTTCACCTTCCGCCTCTACGCGCGAGAAGGCCCGGGGACCGCAGTTTCAAATCCGCGACTCGATATGCTATGCTTAACGGACGACCCCGGTGTCGTGCCCACAGAGGAGGCTGCTCGGAAGTGGCTCGTGACTTCGGGCAAGCCCCGAAGCAGTGAGCACCCACTCGAGAGCAGGTGGTTAGCCCCGGCCGGGCTTCCCGCCCCCTAGAACGGTGGAACTGGAAATGGCCCTGATGAAGACCCTTGACGCACGCTCGCGAGACCTGTCGGCTCTGGAGGCCCTGAGGCACCGGACCTTCGAGGAAGTGCCGACCGAGGTCGAGGACAGCGTGCGGCAGATTATGGAGGATGTGCGAGACCGCGGAGACGTAGCCGTGGTCGAGCACACCCGGAAACTCGACTGCCCGACCTTCACGGCGGAGCACCTGCCGATCACCGAGGAGGAGATCCAGGCGGCCTATGCCGAAGTCGACGCGGCCTGGATCGGCGCCTTCCGGCGTGCTCGCGAGAATGTGCAGCGGTTCCAGGAGCGGGCGAAGCACCACTCGTGGCTGGAGACCTTCGACGGGCTCGTAATGGGCCACCAGGTGACCCCGGTCCGCTCAGCCGGAATCTACACTCCAGCCAAGCACGCGCCTTTGCCCTCTTCCCTACTGATGAGCGCGATCCCGGCGCGGGTAGCCGGTGTCGAGCGAATCGTCCTGGCGACCCCGCCTCGCACCGATGGCTCAGTGGACCCGACGATGCTGGTGGCGGCTGCGGAGTGCGGCGTCGATGAGGCCTATCGTATCGGTGGCGCACAGGCAATCGCGGCCCTGGCCTACGGGACCGAAACCATTGAGGCGGTCGTGAAGATCGTGGGCCCTGGTTCGCCCTGGGTCGCGGTGGCGAAGAAGCATGTGTTCGGAGTGGTCGGCATCGAGTCCCTCGCCGGGCCGAGCGAGTCACTGATCATCGCGGACCGGCACGCGCAGCCTGATCTAGTCGCGGCCGACCTGCTCACCCAGGCCGAGCATACCGGCGATAACACGGTCATCCTTCTGACCGACAGCCCTGACCTGGCGGCGGCCGTGCAGACTGAGGTGGAAGCTCAGCTCTCCGAGTTGGGCCGCTCGGAGCTCACCCGGCGCTCGCTGGAGGAGTGCAGCCTGGTCGTGGTGACGGAGACGCTGCGTCAGGCTGTGGCGATTGCCAACGACATCGCCCCGGAGCACCTGCAGATCCTGGTGCAGGACCCCTTTGACCTGCTGGAGGGGATCGAAAACGCAGGCTGCATCTTCCTCGGAGAGAAGGCGCCGGTGCCGCTGGGAGACTACGCAGCCGGGCCAAGTCACGTGCTGCCGACCTACGGAACGGCACGCTTCTCGTCGCCGTTGTCAGTCAATGACTTCCTGGTGACCTCGTCGGTCATCTACGCGAACTCCGACGGTCTCGATCGACTCGCTGGAGACGTGATTGAGCTGGCCGAGGGCGAGGGCCTGACCGCCCATGCTGAGGCCGTGCGTCGCCGGCAGCGATAGCAGACCTACTGAGCACCACCGACACCGCAAGCTGGAGGAACTGATGCGGACCGCAACCCTCAACCGCGAGACGAAGGAAACCCAGATCACGCTCACCCTGAACCTGGACGGCACCGGCGAGTTCGACATCGACACCGGCGTCGGGTTTTTCGACCACATGCTCTCCCACGTGGCCAAGCACGGGCTCTTTGACCTCACCCTCAAGGCCACCGGCGACCTGCACATCGATGCGCACCACACCGTGGAGGACGTGGGCATCGTCTTCGGCCAAGCCCTGGCGAAGGCAGTGGGCGACAAGAAGGGTCTCGTCCGCTTCGGGACCGGCATGGCGCCGCTCGACGAAGCGCTGGTGACCGTGGTCGTCGACTTCGGCGGGCGCTCACATCTGGAGTACGGCCTGATCCTGCCCACAGAGAAGGTGGGCGATTTCGACTCGGAACTCGCGCGTGAGTTCTTCATCGCCCTGGCTGCGAACGCCGGGATGGCGATTCATGTCATACAGCAGTCCGGCCGGAACACGCACCACATCCTGGAGTCGGCCTTCAAGTCCCTCGGACGAGCCCTGGATGAGGCGACCCAGATCGATCCGCGCAAGACTGGCGTGCCATCGACCAAGGGGGTCCTGTAGCCGAGACGAAGGCGCTCCTGCACCGAACCCCACTGCGGCGAGCAGGTCCGGCCCCCTGAGTTAGGGGTCTGACCGTGGCCTATCCCGACTCTCACTTCTGTCCTGGCAGAATCCCGGCGGAGGCGTGCGGCGTCTTGAGGACGCTCTTGCCTCCGCCTTTTTTGCGGACGGGGTTGACATGCATAACCAGGCTATCTATAATTAGGAATGTATCACATTATCAAAAGAGAGAGCCATGACACAGCAGAGGCTGAGCGAGGCGACCAAGGGGACGGGGCGGAGCGTAACACGGCAGCGAGAGGCGATCCTCGAGTTCCTGCAGGGCACCACTTCGCACCCGACAGCGATGCAGATCTTCGACCAGGTCCGGGACGAGTTGCCCCATATCACCCTCGCGACAGTGTACCGAAACCTGGCGGTTCTGCAGGAACTGGGGCTGGTGCAGGAGCTGGAGGCGGGAACTGCGTCGGCCCATTTCGACGCTGTGGTGAGGGAGCATTGCCACGTTCGGTGCCTGGGCTGCGGGCGGGTCGACGACGTCGAGATTCCCGACCCGGAGAACCTGGACGAGAGCGCACACGTCGCAAGTGGATACACGATCACCGGGCATCACCTTGTGTTTGAGGGGTACTGCCAGACTTGTCGCGAAGCAACACAACCCGATCAGACCAACTAGGAGGGACAGACAATGGCTTTGAAGGGCTCGCAGACCGAGAAGAACATCCTCACAGCTTTTGCAGGAGAGTCGCAGGCCAGGAACCGCTACACCTACGCGGCCAGCAAGGCCAAGGCCGAAGGCTACGAGCAGATCTGCGCGATCTTCACCGAGACCGCGGACCAGGAGAAGGAGCACGCCAAGCGGCTGTTCAAGCTGCTCGAGGGCGGCGACGTGGAGATCAGCGGCGCCTTCCCGGCGGGGATCATCGACACGACCGCAGGCAACCTCAAGGCCTCTGCTGCCGGCGAGAACCATGAGTGGTCGTCCATGTATCCGGGCTTCGCCGAGGTCGCCGAGCAAGAGGGCTTCAAGGACATCGCGCGGATCTTCCGCTCGATCGCGGTTGCCGAGAAGCAGCATGAGAAGCGCTACCTGGCCCTGCTGGCCAATATCGAGGCCGGCAAGGTCTTCGAGAAGGACGCACCGGTCGTATGGCGCTGCCGCAACTGCGGATACCTTCACGAGGGTCCGAAGGCGCCGAAGGTATGCCCGGCCTGCGACCATCCCCAGGCACACTTTGAGCTCCTGGGCGAGAACTACTAGACGGGTGCAGAGCGCCCCGGCAAGAGCAACAGTCCCGGGCAAGCCCGGGTAATCTGACAGCGACGGAGGGAGACGCGGATGGCTGACAAACTGGAAATGTACAAGTGTGCCGACTGCGGGGCGATTGTCGAGGTCATCGTGCCCTGCGACTGCGAGTCCTGTGATATCGACTGCTGCGGCGGTGGCATGGAGCTGCTGGAAGCCAACACTGTGGATGCGGCGACAGAGAAGCATGTACCGGTCATCGAGAAGACGGCGTCGGGCTACAAGGTCAAGGTCGGCAGTGTGGCCCACCCGATGCTGGACGAGCACTACATCCAGTTCATCGAGCTGATCGCCGACGGCCGCTCCTACAAGGCCTTCCTCAACCCGGGCGACGCACCGGAGGCCGAGTTCTGCCTTGAGGCAAGCGCCGTGACGGCTCGGGAGCACTGCAATCTGCATGGGCTCTGGGAGGCGAGCGCCGAATGATCAGCGCCAAGATGCAGGACGCCTTCAACGAGCAGATCAACAAGGAGCTGTACTCGGAGTACCTGTACCTGGCGATGGCGGGGTACTTCGACTCACTGGGACTGAAGGGGTTTGCGAACTGGATGCGCGTGCAGGTGAAGGAAGAGCGGACGCACGCGATGATGATGTACACCTACCTCAACGAGGTCGGCGGCCGAGCCCACATGCTGCCGATTGAGGGCCCGCCGAACGAGTGGGAATCGCCGCTCGCCGCCTTCAAGCACGTGCTGGAGCATGAGCAGTTCGTGACCTCGCGAATCCACAACCTGGTGAACATGGCGACCGAAGAGAAGGACCACGCGAGTGTCGCCTTCCTGCAGTGGTTCGTGACCGAGCAGGTTGAGGAGGAGGCCAGTGCGACCGAGATCGGCCTCGAGCTGAAGCTCATCGGCGACAATGGACAGGGGCTGCTGATGAAGGACCGGGAACTGGCGACGCGCATCTTCACTTTGCCGGCCGAGGCTGTCGGCGCCGGCGTGATCTAGTCCAGGCAACTACCGGAAGCAGCACACGGGGGGACGACGCTCCGGGCCGAACCGGGGCAGCCTCAGGAGTCGGCGTCGTCTCCCCTGTGCATCTGATGGCTCCGGACCCTTGCATGTCCAAGAGCCCCGGGGTGAGCTGAATGTGTCTGAAGGGCAAGAAGAAGGACGAGGACAAGCCGGGGAACTACAAGTGCAAGAAGTGCGGCGCGATCTCGAAGAAGAAGGGTGACCTGTGCGAGCCGAAGAAGATAAAGTAGGTCAGGCAAGGGCACGCACAAGAGCAGCACGTCCGGCGTGGTTGGAGGCTGGTGAGAAGGGGACTCGGGCGTCGAGATCGTCGGGACGCGCCGGAAGGCTGCAGGAAGGGATACTCCTATGACGAGATCGCTGTTCCCCAACATCGACTGGGTCGGCTACGTGGATTGGACGGTCCGGGACTTTCACGGCTACCAGACGCGCCGCGGCTCAAGCTACAACTCCTATCTGATTCGCGACACCAAGAACGCTCTGGTCGACACGGTGAAGGCGCCCTACGCCTGTCATCTGCTGAAGAGCGTGACTGAGCTGCTGCCGCTCGCAAAGCTGGACTACCTGGTCGTGAACCATGCCGAGCCGGACCATGGCGGGTCGGTGGGAGCCGTCGTCAAGGCCTGTCCGCAGGTAACCGTGGTCACCAACAAGAAGTGCCAGGCGATCCTCAGTGGCTACCACGACACCTCGAACTGGAACTGGCAACTCGTCGGCACGGGTGACACGCTGGAACTGGGCAATCGGACGCTAACCTTCCTTGAGACGCCGATGGTCCACTGGCCGGACTCGATGATGACCTACGTCTCTCAGGACGGCCTGCTCTTCTCGATGGACGGCTTCGGTCAGCACTACGCCTCGTGCCACCGGTTTGATGACGAAGAGCCGATAGAGACCGTGTTAGCGGAAGCCAAGACCTACTACGCCAACATCATCATGTGGGCGGGCAAGCCCATTCAGCGGGCGCTTGAGGCGGCCTCGAAGCTGGACATCAAGATGATCGCGCCTTCGCATGGAACCATCTGGCGCAGTCACATGGATCGGATTCTGGCGGCCTACCAGGACTGGGTCGTCTGCAAACCGTCGCCCAAGGTCCTCGTGGTGTACGACACGATGTGGGAGAGCACGGCGATGATGGCGCGGGCGATCCTGGAAGGCGCCTCGCAGCCCGGCATCACGGCGAAGCTGCTGTACATCCGCGCTGGCGACTACACCGAGCTTGCCACCGAGACCCTGGATGCAGCAACGATTGCCGTCGGCTCACCCACCCTCAACGGAGGGATGATGCCGGTGATCGGCGGCGGCCTGACTTACCTTAAGGGCCTGCGACCGATCTGCAAGGCGGGCTTCAGCTTCGGCTCCTACGGCTGGTCGAAGGGTGGCGCAGCGGCTGTTCAGCGCGAATTGGAGGAGACCAAGTTCGAGATCCTCCGTGATCCGCTGGAGTGCCAGTACCGACCTACGCCGGAAGTGCTGCAGGAGTGCCGTGAGGCCGGCAAGATGCTCGCGGACAAGGCCCTCGCGCTGACCTGCGCGGTGGAGTCGAAGTCCTAGAGGAGTGGGCAGGCTCTTGTCGAGTCCCTTCAGGCGTAGTCTGACACGATAGCGTTGACGCCCCATGAACTCCTAGGAGAGACGCCAACTATGAAGAAGTACGAATGCAACGTGTGCGGCTACATCTACGATCCGGAGCAGGGCGATCCCGACAACGGTGTGGAGCCGGGTACCGCCTTCGAGGACCTTCCCGACGACTGGGTCTGCCCGGAGTGCTTCGTCGGCAAGGACGAGTTCACGCCGGTCGAGGAGTAGCGGCGCAGCTTTGCCAGCACAGTAGCAAAGGGGCCCGCATCGAGACAGCTTCCGGTGCGGGCCCTGTCGTGACCAGCGGCGTGTGTCAGTCCTCGCCCAGAACCCGCAAGGCCTCCTCGCACATTCCAACAACGTGGTAGTCCATCTTCCAGACGCTGCCCTTCGCCGAGTTCCGAGGAGCAAGGCCGCCCTCGGCCGGTGTGAAGTACCAGCCTCCATACTCGGGGTCGACAAACTGCGCACGCACGAAGTCGAGGTGTCGCTGGAGCTTCGGCCACAGGTCATCGCGGCCGCGCCAGGCGGCGAA